>NZ_JAEHBO010000005.1:0-159375 GCF_016483575.1 Bacillus cereus group sp. N12 | reverse complement strand
CGGAAAACGTCCGGTAGAATATGCAGCAAGTTGCGGATTGTTTAAACGCCCAACAGTTATTGCGCATGGTGTAGTATTAAATGAAAATGAGCGTGCATTTTTAGCAGAACATGATGTTCGAGTAGCTCATAATCCGAATAGTAATTTAAAACTAGGTTCTGGTATAGCGAATGTGAAAGCGATGCTAGAAGCAGGAATTAAAGTAGGGATTGCAACAGATAGTGTTGCGTCTAATAATAATTTAGATATGTTTGAAGAAATGCGCATTGCAACTTTATTACAAAAAGGTATTCATCAAGACGCAACAGCATTGCCAGTAGAAACTGCTCTTTCTCTAGCGACAAAAGGAGCTGCAGAAGTAATTGGTATGAAACAAACTGGATCACTTGAGGTTGGAAAGTGTGCTGATTTTATTGCGATTGATCCGTCTAATAAACCGCATTTACAACCAGCTGATGAAGTGTTATCACACCTTGTATATGCAGCTAGTGGAAAAGATATAAGTGATGTAATTATTAACGGAAAACGTGTCGTTTGGAATGGTGAATGTAAAACGTTAGATGAAGAGCGTATTATATTTGAAGCAAGTCGTTATAAACGAGGTTTACAAAGATAGGTATGTGCAAGTTGTTTGAAAAAGCTGTCCTTTTTTAAAAAGGACAGCTTTTTTCTTGAGCGAATAAATATTCAATATAATGTCGCATCTTTCTGTTAATATTTCTGTTATAATATATAACGTTTATAATATTTTATTTTTAAGGAGAACAATTCATGAAGCGAAAAAAGAGCCATTTAATGGTAATGGCAATTATTACATCTTTATTTTTAACAGCTTGTAATAATAAAGCGAATAAAAGTGATACAGAGGCTAAAAAACAAGTGTTAAATGTAACAGTATCAGAAGAAATTCCTTCACTTGATACTGCAAAAACGATGGATGGGACATCATCACACGTTATGCAAAACATATTTGAAGGATTGTATGTGCTAGATGATCAAGATCATCCTATTCCAGCAGTAGCAAAATCGTTTAAAAGAAGTGAAGATGGTAAAAAATATACATTTGATTTGCGTAAAGATGCAAAATGGTCAAATGGAGACAATGTAACAGCAAATGACTTTATATTTGCATGGAAACGTGCAGTTAACCCGCAAACGGCATCTCAATATGCGGACATGTTCTTTCATGTGAAAAATGCGAAAGAAATAAATAAGGGAACAATGTCACTTGATGAACTTGGGGTTAAAGTTATAAATGATTATAAGTTAGAGGTTGAACTTGAACAGCCAATTCCGTATTTTTTACAGTTGTTAGCACTGCCGATATACTTACCACAGCATGAATCATTTTTGAAAGAACAAGGAAATAAATACGGATTGGAACCTAGTAATCTCATATATAACGGCCCATTTGTATTAGAAAAATGGAAACATGAACAAGAGTTCCAATTAAAGAAGAATGCTACATATTGGGATCAAAAGAAAGTGAAATTAGACGAAATAAATTTTCATATTGTAAAGGATACAATGACGGCTGTAAATTTATATGAGGCCGGCGATTTGGATCGAGTACCTATTAATTCTCAAGTTGTAGACAAGTATAAAGGGAATAAGGAATTACATATGTCAAGTGATCCTGGAATCGCTATGCTACGTTTTAATGAGAAAAATAATGCGTTAGCCAATAAGAAAGTACGTCAATCTATCTCATTAGCATTAAATAAAGATGATTTTGTTACTCACTTTATTAATAACGGGGCAAAACCTGCAAATGGACTTGTACCAGTTGGTCATATGAATGAAGAGACTGGCAAAGATTTTAGAAAAGAAAACGGAAATATTTCTTCATATGATTTGCAAAATGCGCAAAAGATTTGGGAAGAAGCGAAAAAAGAGCTTGGAGTAGAGCAAGTAAACCTCGAGTTTTTAACGTTTGAACAAGATAATGCAAAACGTATGGCAGAATATATAAAAGGTGATTTAGAAAAGAATTTGAATGGATTAACGTTACAAATTAAACAGCTGCCATTTAAGCAAAAGTTACAGTTAGAACAAACAGGTGATTACGATATAACGATGGCAAATTGGGGACCTGACTATAAAGATCCAATTAATTATTTAGAATTATTTACGACGGGGAATCCGAATAATAAAATGAGTTACTCGAATTCTCATTACGATGATTTAATAAAGAAAGCGAAAAATGATTTTGTACTTGATCCGGAGAAACGATGGGAAGCGTTGCGAGAGGCTGAGCAGGTCTTATTAGAAGACGCTGCCGTGGCACCGCTTTATCATCTTGGTTCAGCTTATGTACAAAAGGATTATGTAAAAGGAATTGCAAAACATCAATTTGGTGGCGTCTATACTTATAAGAATGCTTATGTTGATAAGAAGTAAATAAAAAAGCCTTACTTTTAAAAGTAAGGTTTTTTTACAGAGTGTTGGGAAACCCTTTAGGGTTGTTGCCAGCACATGAAAAAGATGAATGCGTAATTGTTGTTACGTATTCACAAAAAGTTGCAAAAAAATCAGATTGAGCAGTTTATTTAAGTAAAACGAAGTTAGTAGTAAACGAAATTAAATAGCTAAGAAAAAAGCTCAATTTCTTAATTTTAATACTGAGAAACTGGTCAGTTATTAAAAAATTAGGGTATATTAACGGGGATTCATATTGGAACTAAGGCAGATCCATTTGGCTGTATTCTTAAGTTGTAGACTTAGAGATTGAAGCTGGAATTAATTATTTAATTCCTATTTCTGTACATAATATCGTGGGGAAGAAGGTAGTACTTTGAGAACAACAGAAAATTTTAACGACAAGGCCGATATATATGCGAAATATCGCCCCGATTACCCTAATGCATATATTGATTATTTGTTTTCGGCTAACCAACTGAAAGAGGACCGAATTGTGGCTGATATTGGTTCAGGTACGGGGATATTTAGCCACCAGTTGCTTGAAAGAGGTTTAAAGGTTATTGGAGTTGAGCCAAATGATGACATGAGAAAGATGGCTGAGCAATCGTTAAAACTATATACTCGTTTTCAATCAATAAAAGCAACTGCTGAAAATACCACTTTAAAAGAGCATAGTGTGGATTTAGTAACTGTTGCTCAAGCATTTCATTGGTTTGATAAAGCAGCTTTCAAAATGGAATGCCAACGAATCTTGAAACAAAAGGCAAATGTTGCTCTCGTTTGGAATAGTAGAGATTTAACTAGTTCGATTATGAAAGAGAATGCAGAAATTTGCCAGAAAACCTGCCCGAATTTCACAGGATTTAGCGGTGGAATAGAGGAAACTCCCGAAGTATTCAACACCTTTTTTAAGGATGGAAAGTATGAGTTTAAAGAGTATCAAAATGATTTACTTTTTGATTATGAAGGTTTTTTGGGAAGGAATTTATCAGCGTCCTATGCTCCGAAAAAGGATGATGAAGAATATAAAAAATTTGTTTTTCTCCTGTCAGAGTTATTCGAAAAACATAGTAAGAATGGAAAAATTGTTCTCCAAAACATGACGCGAACCTATCTAGGAAATGTCTAAACAACCGGACATAAAGGGACTTTAATCGAAGTACCTATTTGAATTGTAGATTATCATGTACTAATTAAGATCTTCAACAACCGGGAGCGATTGTTGAACAACAATTAAAAGGGCGATACATATTATTCATGCATAATATGTATCGTCCTTTATTTTTTATGACCTTTTACGATTTAAGTCTTCTAACTAAAAAAATCTGTTGAAGAAAGCCGCGATGTTTATAAAAAGTTGTGAAGCTTTGCCCTTTTAGGTCATTTAGTCTAAAGGGGTGTTTATATTTTTAACAAAGAGCTTTTGTGATTGTTGAAGAGGAAGGTAGAAACATTAGATTAATAGCAGTATAGAGGCATTATTATAACTGAAGATTTTTATTTGTGATACATCTCACACCATAAATACATATATAACTTTACAATTAGAATATCAATTGATGGGAGGGTTAATCTTGATTAATCGTGATTTTAATGAAAATCCATTTATTGTGATATGGGAGTTAACAAGGGCATGTCAATTAAAATGTCTGCATTGTCGTGCAGAAGCACAGTATCATCGTCATCATCTAGAGCTAACATTCGAAGAAGGAAAAAAACTAATTGATGATATATATGAAATGGAAAATCCAATGCTTGTATTTACTGGTGGAGATCCATTAATGCGTCCAGATGTATATGATATTGCGGAATATGCAGTGAAAAAAGGTGTTCGAGTTTCTATGACGCCAAGTGCCACTCCAAACGTGACGAAAGAAACGATTCAAAAAGCAAAAGAAGTGGGACTTGCTAGATGGGCATTTAGTTTAGATGGGCCAACAGCTGAAATACACGATCATTTTAGAGGGACAGAAGGATCATTTCAATTAACAATGAATGCGATTCGTTATTTGCATGAATTAAAAATTCCTATTCAAATTAATACTGTTGTTTCTAATTATAATGTGGATGTACTTAAAGAAATGGCAATGTTAATAGAAGAATTAAAATGTGTACTTTGGAGTATATTTTTCTTAGTTCCAACAGGACGAGGTAAGGAAAAAGATATGATTTCACCAGCCCAACATGAAAGGGTATTCCATTGGCTATATAAACTTAGTAAAGAGGTTTCTTTTGGTATTAAAACAACAGCTGGTCAGCACTATAGACGAGTTGTGCTTCAAGAAAAAATGAAAGAAAATAGCAAGACAAGTCAGATCATTCAATATCAGGATGTATTGATGAATGGGACGACAGGGCGAATTGATGGGCTTGGTCGTGCTCCAAAAGGGGTGAATGACGGAAACGGTTTTGTATTTATTTCTCATATTGGAGATGTATATCCAAGTGGATTATTGCCTATTAAAACCGGGAATATTAGAATGACAGCACTAGCTGAAATCTATCGAAACTCCCCTGTTTTTCAAAACCTTCGTAATCCGGACAAGTATAAAGGCAAGTGCGGTGTTTGTGAGTTTCGATATGTTTGTGGGGGATCTCGTTCTAGAGCATATGCGATGACGGGGGATTACATGGAAAGCGAACCTTTCTGTGTATACATTCCAAAAGCATTGAGAAAACAGAAAAAGAACGTCAAAACGGGAAATGAGTAAAAGTTTGCTCATTTCCCGTTTTTTTAGATTTTATAATGTATTGTACTTCGCATCAATC
Source organism: Bacillus cereus group sp. N12 (assembly GCF_016483575.1). Taxonomy (NCBI): domain Bacteria; kingdom Bacillati; phylum Bacillota; class Bacilli; order Caryophanales; family Bacillaceae; genus Bacillus; species Bacillus cereus group sp. N12. The sequence goes on along the minus strand of NZ_JAEHBO010000005.1, from coordinate 154,185 downwards.
GTACGATAAGAAATGAAAACCGATCGTTTTTTTCCATCCCTCATTAAAAATCTACTATTTGGATCCGTTGTACGGATACGAATTCTTCACACATAAATTCTATTAAACCGATTTTAATAAAGCATAAAAATTCGTATCATATGGAATATCATCTTGATACATATAATTTTTTAGAACGCCTTCTTTTTCAAAACCTAATTTTAATAGCACCTTATTTGAAGCTTCATTTTCAAGAAAGACAATTGCACCAATCCGTTTTAAATGAAGCGTGTGGAAACCGTATGATATAACCTCAGAAACTGCTTCCGTAGCATAGCCATTTCCCCAGTGTTCAGGGAGAAAGGCATAACTTATATTTGCTCGTTTATGCTCAGAAGACCAATCGTGAAAACCAATTGTTCCAATGAGTTCTTTTTTATCTTTTAATTCGATGCCCCATTTTATACCGTTTCTTGCATTGTAACTCAACTTGAAATTATTAATAATTTGCTTTACTTGATCTACATTCTGTAATGGTTTTTGGCCATAATAGCGCAGTACATCAGTATTAGAAAAGCATTGTAGTATACCCGGTGCATCTTCTTCCGTAAGTTCTCGCAAAATGAGTCGGTCAGTTTTTAATATAGGAAACATATTTTCACTCCATTTCTTATGAAACTAGAATGCATTTGTTATTATATAATTTAAACTGAAAATAAAGATTATTCAAGATGAAAGGGCAGGTTTGATTTATGTTAAAATTGGATGTGGAATATATTTCAAAAAAGAGGTTTAGAAATGGAGAAAAACTCAATATTAATTGTAGATGATGATCTAGATATTGTTCAATTTATTAATGTGAATTTAACGCAAGAAGGTTTTACTGTTTTTAGTGCTCATAACGGAGAAGAGGCATTAGAGATAATAAATAATAACAGTATTCAACTTGCTATTCTTGATATTATGATGCCTCAAATGGATGGTATAGAACTGTGTAGAAGGATTAGAGAGAAATATAGTTTACCAATTATGTTTTTAAGCGCAAAATCATCGGATGTAGATAAAGTAATTGGATTTAGTACTGGGGCAGATGATTATATTGTGAAGCCGTTTAGTACAATTGAATTTATAGCAAGAGTGAAAGCTCAATTAAGAAGGTATACATATTTTAATCAAATTGCTGTCCAAGTAATGGAAAAGAAAATAAACATTAAAGGTTTAGAAATAGATGAAATTTCTAGAGTAGTAAAGATATATGGACAAACAATTAATGTTACAAAAACTGAATATGATATTTTGCACTTAATGGCAGCTGCAAAGAACCGTGTGTTTACGATTGAAGAAATATATGAAAGTGTTTGGAATGAAAGGGCCTATGAAAGTAATAATACGGTAATGGTTCATATTGCGAGATTAAGAAATAAAATTGAAGAGAATCCAAAAGAACCGAGGTTTATACAAAATGTTTGGGGAGTCGGGTATAAAATTGGAGATTAAATCATTACAAGGAATTAGAGCTAAATTCTTTTTTGCATTTATATGTAGTATTCTGTTAGCTACGGTAAGTATCATATTAGTTCAAATTTTATTTGGAAGTATATATAGTGACGTTGTCGCGCTAGAAGAAAAATATTCGTTTGTTTATTTTATGTTTTTTCTGCTGTTAACCACTATATATTTTGCATTACTGACAAAGACAACTATAAAAAGATTGAATGAGATCAATAAGAACGTGAAGGAAATAAGCAATGGTAATTTGGAAATACATATACCTATTTCGAAAAGCGATGAGATTGGTGAGTTAGCGACGAATGTCAATAGAATGGCCAAAAGTTTAAAAGAGTCTATTGAAAATGAAAAAAAATCACAGGAAATGAAAAATGAAATGATTAGTAATATTTCACATGACTTACGAACGCCTGTAACATCTCTAATTGGTTATGCGGACTTACTAGAAAATAAGCTTCATTCACATGGAGAAGAATGTGGACAATATGTAAGCATATTAAAGCGAAAAAGTTATGAATTAAAAAATCAAGTTGAAGATTTATTAGAATACTGTCAAATAAACTATAGAGAGATTGAATTACATAAAAATGTAGTAGATATGAAAGCATTAATTGAACAGGTCATGATTGATTTTTTACCACAGTTAGATGATGCCAATATGAGTTTTTATATTAAAAGTAATGAAGAGCTATATGTAAAAGTTGATGTAGCACTTATAGTGAGACTATTTGAAAATATAATTAGTAATAGCATTATGTACGGGAAAGATGGAAAAGAAATTTCAATTCAAATTTCCCAAAGAGAAAGGAATGTTGAAGTAGAAATTAAAAATTTTGGACAATGTATTCCGACAAGGAGTCTTCCTTACGTTTTTGAGAAGTTTTATCGTGGTGAAAAATCACGTAGCTCTCATACGGGTGGGAAAGGAATGGGACTTGCAATTTCGAGAAGTATAGCTCAGCTCCATAAAGGAGATATAACTGTATGTAGTAACGATAAAGAAACAATTTTCACTGTGAAATTACCACAGTATAAAAAAGTAAGAAAGTCGTAAGTATTTCTTTCATATGCCGTAATTTTTATTTCGTATCATTGAGAACAAAGATATGAGAGTAGGGATACAGCATGTGGAAGAAAAGTTTGTTAGCAAGTATAGTTTCTTTTTTAATTATAAGTTGGAGTGTAGTTTATTTAGCTCATGGTAGTATATCAGTCGTTGTTTGGTGGTGGATACAAGCATTTAGCGTAGTTTCGATTTTTATTTTGATAGGCTCAGTAGTAATGTTTGCTTGGAAAGGCATCTTTAGAAAGCGAATAGATAGAACGCTACTTTTAATAGTTCTGTTCTCTATCATTGGAGCTTGGCCTGTCGGGTGGTTCGCTAACATTGGGAGAATTGCATACCCAGCAGATGTACAGTCTACGAGTCCTAAAATAGTCGTTCGTTTTCCTTTGAATGAGCGGGCGTTAGTAGGGTGGGGTGGTGATCGCCTAGAGAAGAATTATCATGTGATAAAACCAAATGAAAGATGGGCATATGATATTCTCATTCCACCTGCTGAAGTGAAAAGTAGTAAGTTAGAGGATTATGGAATATACGGAGCGACAGTAATGGCGCCAGCTTCTGGAACAGTTGTATCAGTTAATAATGATGAAAAAGATTTAGTTCCGGGATCAGATGATTTTCAGTCAATGGCCGGGAATCATATTTATTTACGGTTAGATGAAACAGGGACATTTTTGATTCTCGCTCACTTAAAGAAAGGGTCAATTAAAGTTAAAGAAGGACAACATGTAAATGAAGGCTTCGTTCTTGCCCAAGTTGGTAACTCTGGAAGTTCAAGTGAGCCGCATTTACACATCCATCATCAAAGAGAGAATCCATCCGAGGTGAGTATGTTTTGTACGGAAGGCTTGCCACTTTATTTTCGAACTAAAAAAGGTGCGCTGATGCCGGAAAGAGGTACATACGTAAAAGGTAATTAGAAGAGAATTATTTTACTAAAAAGGGTATTCCATTTTTGATTGGAATACCCTTTTTCATTACCCTATAAATGTTTGATACAGTAAGAAAATATTTAAAACGATAACGAGTGCAGCAATTATCCAAGCGATGAAAGTTGTTATACGGTGGTTAACGAGTGCCCCCATAATCTTTTTACTACTTGTAAACATAATAAGCGGTACTAATGCAAAGGCAATCCCAAACGATAAGACAACTTGGCTCATAACGAGAGCATAAGTTGGGTTTACACCTAAAGCAATTATAACTAGAGGTGGAATCATTGTTATAAATCGGCGTAAATATAACGGAATATGCATGCGAATGAATCCTTGCATAATAATGTCACCAGACATTGTACCGACAGACGAGCTAGATAATCCTGCTGATAAAAGTCCGATTCCAAATAAAGCAGCGGATGCAGGACCGACTAAATTACTGAATTGGTTGAAAGCGACGTCAAGGTCTTCAACGTGCAAGCCGTTTTTAAAGAATAAAGCAGCTGCTACAATTAACATACTCGCATTAATGGCTCCAGCGATAACCATTGCAATAATGATATCAATGAATTCGAAACGGAAAATCTTTTTCTTTTGTTCATCATTTGTTCCGACTACACGGCGCTGTGTTAAGGCGGAATGTAAATATATTGCGTGTGGCATAACTGTCGCACCTAAAATACCAGCTGCTAAAAGAATACTATCCACGCCTTGGAATTTTGGGATAAATAGTCCTGAAAGAAGAGGGCTTAATTCCGGTTTTGCATAAAAGACCTGGACACCAAAAGCGATAACAACGATAAAAATCATCCCTGTTATGATTGCTTCTAATGGACGAAAGCCTCTGCGTTGAAATTCAAGAATAATAAACGATCCAGCTGCTGTAATTAAAGCTGCTGGTAACATTGGAATTCCGAATAACAAGTACAATCCGAGTGCTGCCCCAATAAATTCAGCTAAATCAGTTGCCATAATAACAAGTTCACCTTGAATCCATAAACCGATGGAAACAGGTCTCGGGAAATTTTCGCGAGCTATCTCTGGAAGGTTTCTCCCAGTAGCAATTCCTAATTTAGCTGATAAAGTTTGAATTAATACAGCCATTAAATTAGAAGCGAGAATTACCCAAAGTAATAAATAACCATATTGTGAACCAGCAGCAATATTCGTTGCGAAATTTCCAGGATCAATATAAGCGACTGAAGCGATGAAAGCAGGCCCTAAGAATGGTAATAGTCTTTTTAAGCCTTTCGTTTGTCCGCTTAGCGCTAAATGTGCTGATTGAACAGTTGTACTTTGAGAAGGGATTTGTTCGTCTTTTGAAATATCTTTATTCATAGTAGTGTTCCCCTTTGAAATCTTAACTTGATGAAATTATTGTATTTATTCTTACTCATTATTTCAATACATTTATATATATTATGTGTTGATTTCATTTGAACATAAAAGTTTCCTTAATGCAAATTATATGACTTTGTGCAATTAATGGTGTGGAAATACAAAAATATTTTGGAAGTTTATGGGCGCTGAATAAAGGAGAAGATAATAAATTAAAGGACTGTTTTTGAAATTTATGTGAACAAAAAGCCTATTATACAGCATATTAATTGATGGAAATGGATTTGTATGATATATAATATATTGGGATTGCAACATAACCATAGTGTTTTGGTGTGTAATCTTGTTTTTTATTTTTGTTAACTTATAGAAAATAGTATAAAGAGAAGAAAATGGGATGCATAAAACTTTGGATACATTTTCTTATTATATATGTTTTGATATGAACGTTAACTTATACATGATTTTAAAAATTAGATAGGTGGTAGAAATACATTGGCAACTACAAAACCATACAGAGTATTACTTTATTACATGTACACAACAATTGAAAACCCTGAAGAATTCGCTGCAGAGCATTTAGAATTTTGTAATTCACTTGAATTAAAAGGTAGAATCCTTGTAGCAAAAGAAGGTATTAATGGAACTTGTTCTGGAACTGTAGAACAAACAGAGAAATACATGGAAGCAATGAACAATGATCCACGTTTTGATGGTATCGTGTTTAAAATAGATGAAGAAGAAGGCCATGCATTCAAGAAAATGCACGTGCGTCCGCGTCCAGAATTAGTTACACTTCGTCTAGAAGACGACATTAATCCAAAAGAAATAACTGGAAAATATTTAGAGCCAAAAGATTTTTATGAGGCGATGAAACAAGAAGATACAGTTATTATTGATGCACGAAATGATTATGAGTTCGATTTAGGGCATTTTAAAGGTGCAATTAAACCAGATATTGAATCATTCCGTGAATTACCAGATTGGATTAGAGAAAACAAAGAAACACTTGAGGGTAAAAAGATTTTAACTTACTGTACAGGCGGAATTCGTTGTGAGAAGTTTTCTGGTTGGTTAGTTCGTGAAGGCTATGAAGATGTAAGTCAGCTTCACGGCGGAATTGTAACGTACGGAAAAGATCCAGAAGTACAAGGCGAGCTATGGGATGGACAATGTTACGTATTTGATGAGCGTATTGCTGTACCAGTAAACCAAAAAGAACATGTTATTGTTGGTAAAGACCACTTTACAGGTGAACCTTGTGAGCGCTATGTAAACTGTTCAAATCCAGAATGTAACAAGAAAATTTTATGTTCTGAAGAAAACGAAGCAAAACATTTACGTGCATGTTCTCATGAATGTCGTGTAAGCCCACGTAACCGCTACGTAATACAACATGAATTAACGGAAGAACAAGTAGCTGCTGCATTAGAGAAAATCGAAGCAGGTAAGTAAGCTGAATTCGTGTAATAAAAAAGGGTACTCCAAACTTTATTTTGGAGCACCCTTTTTATATTGTCAGGTTCTGTTTTTTGTCGGTAAGTCGATATATCTGAAAAATCGCCGATATATTTAAAAAATCGCTGATATATTCCGAGTTGCGCCGATATATTCGAAAAATCGCTGATAAAAATTTCATTTACTGAAGCGTATCATGTATTTGTAATTTAAAAAGAATTGTCTTTAATTTTTATCCTCTTTTTCTTTCACAGCAGAAAGTACAGTTTGTTTTACCCACGCTTGTCTTCTTCGATGCTGTATACCCCACTGGTATAAACTTTGTGCACCTAAAATAAAGGAAATGACTATACCGCTAATTGCTATTAACAGTGCAAAAAATTCAAGGGGCGATGATATTTTGTTTGAATCTGTGTTTCTTAAAAGGTCAATCATAGTAAACCCTAACATTTGGCCCACCACAGAGTAGAGAGTTAAAATTAATAATAAAAGGCTATCTTTTTTAGCGGCAACATTTTCTTGATATTTAAACAAACTATCAAGATTTTGTTTCGCGTTCGAGTATAAAATTTCAATGTTAAAAAGTTTTCTTAAGCGGAAGAAAATATCTTCACTTTGTGATTGAGATACTAATTCTAAAGAAAAATAATTCGCTGTAAACGAATTGATTGAATAAATTAATTTCTCTATTTCATTTGTATCTTGTTCAATATTTAGCTCAGCATAAGCGTTCGCCATCTTTAATAAAACAATTTTATGAAATAGGTTTAATAATAAAGCGTAATAAAATTCTCCGTACATTTGACTAGCAAGTTTAGTGACTTCTCGTTCACCTTCATTTGTTATACATGTGAAAATATGTTCTTCCATAATAAAATAACGGTTAGGAGCCCATCTTTGATAAGAATGCTTTGTTAAATAATCGTGAATATAAGGAACATTATTTGCACTAATATACGGCTTACCATCGTCTGTTAATCCGGAAAGACTGGAAGCTCGATATACATCAACTACATGAAGGTCTGACTTTTTATTAATAGATAATAAAGTTTGTACATACATTCGTTGGTCTTCAAAGAAAGGGAATGTTTGAAAGTATGAACTCCGCAACCTCTTATTCTCAAAGAAGTCTGTTAAGCCATGAAATAAATCGCCGAATATAAGTTTTTCTACTTGTGAATATTTTTTTCCATCACATTCAATACAAATGGTCTCGGTTGTATCATTTCTAGTTTCAAGCACACGGAATCGAGAAGCAAATTCGATGGCTTCTGATAATGTCATGTTTGGAGCGGTTTTGACTTCTGTTCGAATTGTTAAAAAGCCAAGCTCATAAGGACAAAGTGTTACATCAATAGAATGTATCTTGAATGGAACGGAAATAAGATTTGTTGTTAAATGTCCATTTAAATTAAGGTCTTTAGAATAGCGCTGTAGTCCCTTTTGATGTTCTGAATGGGGAAAAAGAATTTTATTCGTAAATGAAAGATAGTATGCTTCCATATTTTGATGTGAAACTTGAAACTGTCCGTAATATGTATTTTCATCTTCAAGATGATCAAGTCGAAAAGGACGGAAATTATTTTTTTGTAAGAAAGGGAACATATTTTGTTCATATCCAGTTTTAAACGAAAACGGGAATATAAATTGAAATATAGCTGTTGTTACATCTTTTTCTTCGATTGTTTGCATTGCCTCCATTTGCATTGTTTCCTTTCCGTATAAGCTATAGAAACAACATGCCCAATTTTTCTTGAAAATAACCTTGTTTTTTCAATAGATTAAGAATGAAAATTCAGCTAATTTAACAAGGGACATGTATAATGTTATGTATACTAAAACTAGTATAATTGTGTGAGGAAAAGGGGATGTTGTATGCGCATTTTAGTATTAGGAGCTGGTGGCGTCGGTGGATTTTTTGGTGGCCGATTAGTAGAAAAGGGAGAAGATGTTACATTTCTCGTTCGCAGCAAAAGAAAACAACAATTAGAGGAAAAAGGACTTGTTATTCGTAGTGTGAATGGAGATTTTTCCTTTCAACCGAAATTGATAACGAAAGAAGATAGAACTTCTCCATTTGATGTGATTTTATTTTCAACAAAGGCGTATCACTTAAACGAGGCAATTCAAGATTTGAAGCCGTTTGTTGGCGAAAATACTGTAATCATTCCATTGTTAAATGGTATCGCTCATTTATCACTATTACAAAAAGAATTCGGCGGGGAAAAAGTAATGGGCGGTTTATGCTTTATTGAGACGATGTTAAACGATCAAGGAGAAATTGTACAAACTAGTGCTGCCAACAGACTTGTATTTGGAGAAATTAAGCCTCAAGATTCAGAGAGAATAAAGCGTATTACGAAAGCATTTATAGGTACGAAAGCTAGCTTTGTTTTAAGTGAAAATATCACGCAAGATATGTGGCATAAATATTTATTTATTACTGTCATGTCAGGCGTTACAACATTAATGCGTGCACCGATAGGACCAATTCGTGAAAGTGAAGGTGGACGTGAATTTATCCGAAATTTATTTGAGGAATCTGTGCAAATTATGAGGGTATTAGGAGCTCCAGTTAAAGATAATATTGCCCAGGAACATATGAAAACAATTGATAAAATTTCTTATGATATGAAGTCCTCCATGCAGCGTGATATGGAAAAAGGTTCGTTTATTGAAGGGAAGCATTTGCAAGGATACTTACTAGTTGTAGCAGAACAATTTTCTTTAGAAGCACCATTACTAGGAGTGGTATATCAAAATTTGAAGGTGTATGAAGAAATGACATTTAACAAACCCGTAATAGAATTAGATGTATGAAATAATAAAAAAGATAGCAATATATAAGTGTATTGCTATCTTTTTTATTTGCGTATGACAAATTATTTGTTTCTTTTAATTCTTTCTGTCAAGTTTATTTCCTGTTCACGTTTACCATATAACTGATTAATTTCATTTGCTACTGCATCTAAATATGAATCGGAAAAAAGCGGTTTCTTCTTTTTAGACATACGGGTCTCCTTTAAGGGTTTTTTAGTATTCATTATGTATATTTATCAGCGGATTATGCGCAATCATTTTAAATTTTTTCTTTTTAAAAATTTTTGTTTACATTTTGAAAATAAAGGAGTATTATAATCCACAGTTTCAATTTTCTAAATCGCTGAAACCGCATGGTACGGGGGACCCGTTCTTACGGATTAGTACATAATCCGATGGGGTGAATCCTTAAAAAAAGGTAGGGCTACTCATAGGCCCGAATCCGACAGCTAACCTCGTAAGCGTTATATTGAGAAGGAAGGTGGAGCTTGTGCGACAAAAAAAATAATGTCTACAAGTCTATTTCGCTATGGCTTGTAGACATTTTTTGTTTTCTGAAGAAATAGTTTGCTGGCTGTAACAAGCAGAATCGTTCGTACAAAATTATTGGAGAGTGGACAGCTGTGGTTTCATCTATTAAAAGATTTTTAATTGGAAGGCCGTTAAAATCAACTGAGTTAGGAGAGCAAAAGCTTAATAAAACGAAGGCGCTAGCCATTCTATCTTCTGACGCATTGTCATCAGTTGCTTACGGACCAGAGCAAATTTTAATTGCTTTAGCAGGTGTTGGAGCGATTGCGTATTGGTATTCCATTCCGATAGCTGTTGGGGTATTAGTATTATTGACAGCTCTTATTTTATCTTATCGTCAAATTATTTTTGCCTACCCACATGGCGGAGGCGCATATGTTGTATCAAAAGAAAACTTAGGGATGAATCCAGGTTTAATAGCTGGAGGGTCTTTATTAGTTGATTATATTTTAACTGTTGCAGTAAGTGTATCAGCAGGTACAGATGCGTTAACATCGGCTTTTCCTAGCTTACATGCACATAATGTAATCATTGCGATTATATTTGTTATATTTATAACCATATTAAATTTAAGAGGCGTAACAGAGTCAGCTTCCGTTTTAGCATATCCTGTTTATTTATTCGTTTTAGCACTATTTATATTAATTGGTGTAGGGATATACAATATTTTAACTGGTCACGTTTCGCAGGCCTTACACACGCCGATTGGAACGCCGGTTGCGGGAATTAGTTTGTTTTTACTGTTAAGAGCATTTGCATCAGGTAGTTCGGCTTTAACAGGTGTTGAAGCGATTTCAAACGCAATTCCAAACTTTAAAGATCCTGCACCAAACAATGCAGCGAAAACTTTGCTTGCGATGGGTGCATTACTTGCTGTGTTATTTTCAGGAATTGTATTTTTAGCTTATTATTACGGAATTACACCGAGTAAAGAAGTAACTGTTGTTTCCCAAATTGCTGAACAAACATTTGGACGTAATTTCATGTACTATTTCATACAAGGCACAACAGCTTTAATATTAATTCTTGCTGCTAACACAGGGTATTCTGCATTTCCATTATTAGCAGTTAACCTTGCAAAAGATAAATTCATACCGAGAATGTTTACGATTAGAGGAGACCGCCTTGGTTACTCAAACGGTATTATTATACTTGGAATCGCTTCGATTATTTTAATTGTAGCTTTCCAAGGTCAAACAGAACATTTAATTCCGCTATATGCAGTAGGTGTGTTTATTCCATTTACACTTTCTCAAACGGGTATGGTATTAAAATGGCTTCGTGAAAAACCTGAAGGATGGGCTTTAAGATTAACGGTTAATTTAATTGGAGCAGTCATTAGTTTTATCGTTATGAGCATGTTCTTTTTAACGAAATTTGCACAAGTTTGGTCAATCCTTATTTTCTTACCTGCTATTATCTTCTTGTTCCACCGAATTAAGAAGCATTATGATGCAGTGGGTGATCAATTAAGTTTAAAAACTTGTGAGCCCCTTATTCCGATTGAGGGGAATGTAATTGTCGTTCCTGTAGCTGGTATGACTCATGTAGTAGAAAATTCATTGAACTATGCGAAGGCTCTTTCTGCAGATCAAGTTATCGCTGTATATGTTGCTTTTGACAGAGAAGAGGAAAAGAAATTTGAAGAGAAATGGAAGAAGTGGCAACCTGAAGTAAGGCTTGTTACATTGCATTCTCATTATAGAAGTATTATTCAGCCGCTAACTAAGTTCATTGATACAGTGCAATATAAAGCGAGTGAATCAAATTATCGAGTTACGGTCGTTATACCACAGTTTATTCCGAAAAAAGGTTGGCATAACATTCTTCATAATCAATCAAGTTTACTCATACGTGCGTATTTACTCTATAAGAGAAATGTTGTTATTACGACAGTTCCATATCATTTGAAAAAGTAAAAAGATTTTTGAAGGATAGTTTCACGAAAGTGAAGCTATCCTTTTTGTGTATACGCTATGCATTATTGCATATTTAACTAAAAATTATATTAATATAATTTTATCCGTTGTGAGTAAGTAGTGTTTTCTGTTGTGATATATGGATATTTTAATCGGGAAAGTGAAACGAATTTTATTTTGAGATAAGGACATAAGAGCTTGAAAATAAAGGGAATGAAAATACTTCTTTACGTTATATAAATAGCTGTGTTTAAATGACCTTACAGTACAAAACTTACTTGAAAACAAAACGAAATTTCATACTTTTATACGTGAATTAGTTTAAAATGAATAATATTTTTATGTAATATATTCACTGTATGAATGTGAAAATTGCAATAGAATAGAAAATTTATACAACTTTATTCATACTAAGCACATATGAAAAGGTATGAAATGTTTTATAACAATAAGTAAGTACTGTAGAAAAAAGTTAGGAGAGATGGTTCGTACATGAATCACGGTGAGAATGTTCTCTATTGTAACCATCTCAAATTAATTGCAAGAAAATAGAATAATAAAATGCGATAGTAATAGTTGCTAATACATAGGAGGAGTTAAAGTGAAAAAGACTTTAATTACAGGGTTATTGGTTACAGCAGTATCTACGAGTTGCTTCATTCCTGTAAGCGCTTACGCTAAGGAGGGGCAAACAGAAGTGAAAGCAGTATATGCACAAAATGTAATTGCTCCAAATACATTATCCAATTCAATTAGAATGTTAGGATCACAGTCACCGCTTATACAAGCATACGGATTAGTTATTTTACAACAGCCAGACATTAAGGTGAATGCGATGAGTAGTTTGACGAATCATCAAAAGTTTGCAAAGGCAAATGTAAGAGAGTGGATCGATGAATATAATCCGAAGTTAATTGATTTAAATCAAGAGATGATGAGATATAGTACTAGATTTAATAGTTATTATAGTAAGCTCTATGAACTAGCAGGAAACGTAAATGAAGATGAACAAGCAAAAGCAGATTTTACAAATGCATATGGAAAATTACAACTGCAAGTACAAAGCATCCAAGAGAGTATGGAGCAAGATTTATTAGAGTTAAATCGATTTAAAACAGTATTAGACAAAGATAGCAATAACTTATCGATTAAAGCTGATGAAGCAATAAAAACACTGCAAGGATCAAGTGGAGATATTGTGAAGCTAAGAGAAGATATTAAAAGAATTCAAGGGGAAATTCAAGCTGAACTAACTACTATTTTGAATAGACCTCAAGAAATTATTAAAGGTTCTATTAATATCGGTAAACAAGTATTTACCATTACAAATCAAACTGCACAAACGAAAACAATTGATTTTGTTTCTATCGGTACTTTAAGTAATGAAATTGTAAATGCTGCAGATAGTCAAACGAGGGAAGCAGCTCTTCGCATTCAGCAAAAGCAAAAAGAGCTACTACCACTTATACAAAAGTTATCACAAACTGAAGCAGAGGCGACACAAATTACATTCGTTGAAGATCAAGTAAGTAGCTTTACAGAACTAATTGATCGCCAAATCGCAACTTTAGAAACGTTATTAGCGGATTGGAAAGTTTTCAATAATAATATGATCCAAATTCAAACAAATATTGAAGAAGGCACGTATACAGACAGTAGTTTACTTCAAAAACATTTCAATCAACTTAAAAAAGTAAGTGATGAAATGAATAAGCAAACAAATCAATTTGAAGATTACGTTACAAACGTTGAAGTACATTAAAAATAAGTAACGATATAGGGAGAGAAGAAAAATGACAAAAAAACCTTATAAAGTAATGGCTCTATCAGCACTTATGGCAGTATTTGCAGCAGGGAATATTATGCCGGCCCATACGTATGCAGCTGAAAGTACAGTGAAACAAGCTCCAGTTCATGCTGTAGCAAAAGCTTATAATGACTATGAAGAATACTCATTAGGACCAGAAGGCCTAAAAGATGCAATGGAAAGAACAGGTTCAAACGCTTTAGTAATGGATCTGTACGCTTTAACAATTATTAAACAAGGTAATGTTAACTTTGGAAATGTATCGTCTGTTGATGCGGCTTTAAAAGGGAAAGTAATTCAGCACCAAGATACAGCTAGAGGAAATGCGAAGCAATGGTTAGATGTATTAAAACCACAGCTTATTTCAACGAATCAAAATATCATTAACTACAATACGAAATTCCAAAACTATTATGATACTTTAGTTGCTGCGGTAGATGCAAAAGATAAAGCGACTCTTACGAAAGGCTTAACTAGATTATCAAGTAGTATTAATGAAAATAAAGCACAAGTAGATCAATTAGTAGAAGACTTGAAGAAATTCCGCAATAAAATGACGTCAGATACGCAAAACTTCAAGGGAGATGCAAATCAAATTACATCTATCTTAGCTAGTCAAGACGCTGGAATTCCGCTATTGCAAAATCAAATTACAACGTACAATGAAGCAATTAGTAAATATAATGCAATTATTATCGGTTCATCAGTTGCTACAGCGTTAGGACCAATTGCAATTATCGGTGGTGCAGTAGTTATTGCAACTGGTGCAGGAACGCCGCTAGGAGTCGCGTTAATTGCAGGTGGTGCAGCAGCTGTAGGTGGTGGTACAGCTGGTATTGTTTTAGCGAAGAAAGAGCTTGATAATGCACAAGCTGAAATTCAAAAAATAACAGGACAAGTTACAACTGCTCAATTAGAAGTAGCAGGATTAACGAACATTAAAACACAAACAGAGTATTTAACAAATACAATTGATACTGCAATTACAGCGTTACAAAATATTTCAAACCAATGGTACACAATGGGATCAAAATACAATTCTTTACTTCAAAATGTAGATTCAATTAGTCCAAACGATCTTGTTTTCATTAAAGAAGATTTAAACATTGCGAAAGATAGCTGGAAGAACATTAAGGACTATGCAGAAAAGATTTATGCTGAGGATATTAAAGTAGTAGATACGAAAAAAGCATAATAGTAATTGAACTGTCACAGCATTACGTACAGATAAATGATTTTTAAATAATAGAGAGCTCCTGTTCAGTAGTGAGCAGGAGCTTTTTTTACCTCTAACGTTTCATATCCTCATAAAAAGAATAGGTGATAATTATGCGTAATAAATTCTATAAAAAATGTCTTTTAACGATAATGATTGCTGGATTCGCAGCAAGTAACGCGTTTCCTTTACATCCTTTTGCAGCGGAACAAAACGTAAAAACATTGCAAGAAAATGCGAAAAATTATTCTCTTGGACCAGCAGGTTTCCAAGATGTAATGGCGCAAACGACATCGAGCATATTTGCAATGGATTCATATGCAAAATTAATTCAAAATCAGCAAGAGACTGATTTGAGTAAAATAAGTTCAATTAATAGTGAGTTTAAAGGAAATATGGTTCAGCACCAAAGAGATGCAAAAATTAATGCAGCGTATTGGTTAAATAATATGAAGCCTCAAATTATGAAAACGGATCAAAATATTATTAATTACAATAATACTTTTCAAGCGTACTATAATAGCATGCTAGTAGCGATTGATCAAAAGGATAGCGGTAAATTAAAAGCAGATTTAGAAAAGTTGTATGCGGACATTTTAAAAAATCAAAATGAAGTTGATATTTTATTAGGGAATTTAAAAGCATTTCGCGATAGAATGGCGAAAGATACAAACAGTTTTAAAGAAGATACAAATCAATTAACTTCGATTTTGGCGAGTACGAATGCTGGTATTCCAGCATTAGAGCAACAAATAAATACATATAATGATTCAATTAAAAAAAGTAATGATATGGTTATCGCTGGTGGTGTACTTTGCGTAGCGTTAATAACATGTCTTGCTGGCGGACCGATGATTGCGATTGCGAAAAAAGATATCGCAAATGCAGAAAGAGAAATAGCCAATTTAAAAGATAGAATCTCTGGCGCACAAGCAGAAGTCGCAATTTTGACAGATGTGAAAAATAAAACAACAAATATGACAGAAACAATTGATGCAGCAATTACAGCACTGCAAAATATATCAAATCAATGGTATACAGTAGGTGCGAAATATAATAATTTACTACAAAACGTAAAAGGAATGAGTCCGGAAGAGTTTACGTTTATAAAAGAAGATTTAAATACAGCGAAAGATAGCTGGAAAGATGTAAAAGATTATACAGAAAAATTACATGAAGGCGTGACGAAGTAAACAGTGGACTTGTTCCGCTGTTTATTTTTTCATCCTGTTTTTTGTGAGAGTTGAACTTGTCGTTTGATATATAAGTTTGCCATGTGTTTTATCAATATGGCTTTAGGATAATGTTTAGCCAAATTGATACTAATAACCCAGATAAACTTCTGATCAAGCCTTTTATATGTAATGTTTTAATGAAAAAAGTTATACTGTAAGCAAAACTAAAAATTGGAAAGGAAATATTAGAACATGGAAAATTATTTATTATTTATCCTTACAGCACTCCTTATTATAATGATGCCTGGTCCCGGTTTTGCTTTAGTTACAAAAAACACTATCTCTCATGGTAGAAATGGTGGGATAAAGACCGTCTTAGGGACGATATCTGGAATGATGATTCATACAATAATGGCTACGCTAGGACTCTCTGCCATTCTAATGAAATTTGCTATGCTATTTA
The DNA here is from genome assembly GCF_016483575.1 of Bacillus cereus group sp. N12. NCBI lineage: Bacteria > Bacillati > Bacillota > Bacilli > Caryophanales > Bacillaceae > Bacillus > Bacillus cereus group sp. N12. The sequence continues at coordinate 137,969 of NZ_JAEHBO010000005.1, read as the reverse complement.
CATTAATAAAATATGCTGGGGCATTTTATTTAATTTATTTAGCTGTAAAGTCAATTAAAAGTGCCTTTTCTAAAAAAGAAGATATGTCAGGTTCAGTGGAAGTAAACTCTAAGGATATTGGAACGGTTAAAAGTTTTAGACAAGGATTTACCACGGCAATCTTAAACCCAAAAACTGCTGTATTTTTCCTAAGTTTTTTACCCCAATTTATTGTGAACAATCAAAGTCATTTCTTCCAATTTCTTTTGTTAGGACTCACATTTACGACTTTGACAGCAATATGGTATTTGCTTTATATCACGCTAATACGTCAATTAAGAACTTTTTTAAGAAAAGAAAAAGTGAACCGTACAATAGAGGGTATTACTGGCACAGTATTATTAGTATTTGGAGTTAGGTTATTTTTCCAAAAATAAATATGTAAATGAAATGAGAAATAAACAATGACGGTAATTTCTCGTTTCATTTATTCTAAAGTTACCATTTTATAATTGATTTCACACCTTCATACCAATTTTCTTATCTCAGGATATTTGCTTTTCTTAGTTGAATTGTGATGTGGGTCCCCTATATAAAAAAACCACAGTTTACATCTAAACTGTGGTTTTTTGACGTGCAAGGAATTATACAAATTATTAGTCACTATCTAAATTGCACTCCCCATTTATTAATATCTATCTCTATTTTTTAACTCTGCAACAGAAACAAGTCTAGTTTAGAATGAAAGTAATGCCATTGTTTAACATATGTCTCACTATGACATGTACATTTGAATGAAAGCAATAGAATTATTTAACACATGTATCGCCATAACATATGCAATGGATCTGTTAGAAATAAGATAAGCCGCAGTAAGAATTACCGATCCAGGTAAATAAATAGCAATATCCGAAAGCTGGTTCGTATGAAGTACTGTAAAAATTATAATTGAAATGATAGATGCAATAGCAGTACCAACATAACGCGAAAAACGATTTAATAATATATGGCGAAACATAATTTCTTCAATTACTGGACCCATAATTCCAAATAGGAGCAATGTGAATATAATAGGAATCTCTGCCCCTTGTGTAAGGACCTGTTCTTGGTTCTCTGGTTGACCTGTATTTAGAAAATGCATAATAGAATTTTCCACAATTACCATAAATAAAACCACTATAGGAATACTTACTATTTTCAAAATTGTCTTCTCTTTAAAATAAGTAAAACTTTGAATAATTTCTTTCCTAAAGAACATTACTCCTAGAATAGTAGGTATAGTCAAGCTCATGGCACCAAGAGCAAATTCTGATTCAACTAAATTGACATTAGTTAAAAGTGATATGCCAAATAATATGAACAAGCCAATTTGAAATAGTGTAAACATTGGATAAACTAGTAGCATAATAAGTTCTTTTTGATTCATTTTAATAAAGTTCACCTTATTACCTCCATAATTAAATTACTTAGAATCTTTGATTTTTCTTTCTGCATAAGGTTCTCCTTCTAATTTATACAAGATTCCGGACCGAACGGTTCGGTCCGGAATCTAATGATACTATAAATTTCTAGTTTTTTAAACCCTTTTTACAAATTATTAACAAAATCAAAATAGTAAAAACCGAGTATGTTTATAGATCGATTGTTTATTTACAATCAAATTACAGCAATCATTAATGATTACCCTTTTATAGAATGAAATGAAAGAGGGAGTAGCTCATCCCTTTAGCTAAACATATTAATAAAAATTATATATAATAGTTATATGTCTATACATTAAAATTAACTATATATTTTTACTTCTTCTATGGTTTTAAATAGAATTAGTTGTATAATATGACTGAATTAACCGATTGTTCATATTATTAACAGAAAATTCATTCGAATGTTATAGATAACATAATGTAATGAACCTCAAACTGTATTGTTTTAGGTTCCTATAAAATAGGGATTGATAAGATATTTTTGCTTTAAACTTATTTATACTTACAATAAAAATTCAAAAAAATCATAGTAAAAATCACCTTGAATATTAAGTTCGTTTTATTAGGAGGACCACAAAGCATGACTAAAGTTGATAAGGTAAAAGAAAAGATTATTGAAACATCTTTATATTTATTTAATACTAATGGGATAACTTATACATCCATTCAGGATATAATGACAGCTACTGAACTATCTAAAGGAGCTATTTATCGTAGATTCAAAAATAAAGAAGAAATTGTCCTTGCTGCCTACGACAAAAGTGGTGAGATTATGTGGAACCATTTTCATAAAGCGATGGAAAATAAAAAGACAGCAATCGATAAAATCCTTGCAATATTCCTTGTATATCAAGATGCAGCTAATAACCCTCCTATTGCTGGAGGCTGTCCATTACTTAATAGCGCAATTGAAAGTACTGGAGTATTTCCAGAATTACAAAAAGCAGCAGCAAAAGGTTATGATGATACAGTAATGTTAATGGCCTCTCTCATAAAGGAAGGAATAGAGAAACAAGAACTTAAAGAAGATATAGATATTATATCGCTTGCTTCTTTTCTTGCATCTTCAATGGAGGGAGCTATTATGGCAAGTCGAGTATCTAACGATAATATACACCATCATTATTTTATTGAACAAATAAAGCATCATCTTTTCTCTTATTCTAAATAAGTGAGAACGTGCATTGTTTCCATCCAATTTTTATAGACTTAAATTGAATAAATACCCCTCATAAACAGTATCTTCAGTTTATGAGGGGTATTTGAATAGTTTTTAGACGATGTTTCATGTTTCTTATTGAACGGCTTTGTTATCGTTACTACAGAAAAAGAAAAAAGAATGAATTACATATAAATCGATTTATATGTTTCAAGTGTATCTATATTGAGTTTGTAAATCTACACAAAAAGGTTTCATTGTATATACTAAGTGAAGTAGAAGTTCAGTTAGTAAAAATTCGGTAGTCGAATTTTTTTGCATAAAGCTGTATAATGCTTGTAACGAAAGGGAAATACAGGAAAGGGTTTGTAATAAGTTATTATGGAAAAAGATAAACAACAATTAAGCGTTGAAGTTGCAAGATTATATTATCAATCCGATTATAGTCAGCAAGAAATTGCTAACAAATTAAATATTTCAAGACCGACGATTTCTAGATTATTAAAGTACGCGAAAGAAAAAGGATTTGTTCAAATTAGTATAGCCGATCCATTTGCTGATTTAGATAACGTTGGGAATTTATTGAAAGAAAAGTACAACTTGTTAGAGGCGCATGTAGTATTTTCTCCAGTGCCAGAATATGCAACGATTACTGAGTATATTAGTAAATATGCGGCTGAGTACATGGAAAAGACAGTGAAAAACGGTGATATCGTCGGTGTAAGCTGGGGAATGACGATGTATGAAATCGCTAGGAAAATCGTACCACAACATGTGAAAGGTGTAGAAGTTGTCCAGCTAAAAGGTGGTATTAGTCATTCGAGTGTAAATACATATGCGAATGAGACCATTGCTTTATTTGCAGAGGCTTTTCAAACGACACCAAGAAATTTACCGCTCCCAGTTATATTTGATAATGCGGTGACAAAAGAATTAGTAGAGCAGGATCGACATATTCATCACATTATTGAAATGGGGAAACAAGCAAATATTGCAGTTTTCACTGTCGGAACAGTGCGTGATGAAGCGTTATTATTCCGATTAGGATATTTAGATAAGGATGAAACGAACATTCTGAAAAAACAAGCTGTCGGTGACATTTGTTCACGTTTCTTTGACGGAGACGGAAATATTAGTAGTGAAGAAATTAATAAGCGTACCATTGGAATTGAGTTAGAGGAACTTAAATTAAAGAAACGTTCTATTTTAGTTGCAGGTGGTAATAGAAAAATACAAGCAATTGATGGTGCGTTACGTGGCGGGTATGCAAATGTATTAATTATTGATCAGCATACAGCAAAAGAACTGTTACATTATCAAAAAGGTTAGAAATAAAAGGCTTTCTCAAAATTAACATCTTGAGAAAGCCTTTTATTTTGTTATGTATGAATTATGGGAGTGTTTTTTGAATACAAATTGCCTTTTTAAAAATAATTATGGATATTGAGATACATACTACCATTGTTAATATAAAAGTTTTGATTTTAAACGTGAATTGTTTCTTAGTTAGAATGCGCTTTATTTACTACAAGAAAATTCCTTTTTAAAAAAATGAACAAAATTTCAAAAGTATATTTACATTTGTTCAACTAAGAGTTAGAATGAAGTTGTTAAAAGATATGAGGAGTGATAATAATGAATATTGCAAAGTTAATTGACCATACAATTTTAAAAGCTAATTCTACAAAAGAAGATGTTATGAAAGTAATCGAGGAAGCAAAGGAATATAAATTCGCTTCTGTTTGTATTAATCCTACATGGGTAAAGCTAGCTGCTGAAGAATTAGCTGGACATGATGTAGACGTTTGTACTGTAATCGGTTTCCCATTAGGTGCAAGCACTACTGAAACAAAAGCATTCGAAACAAAAGATGCTATCGCAAAAGGTGCAACTGAAGTTGATATGGTAATCAATGTAGGTGCTTTAAAAGATGGCGACAATGAGTTCGTTGAAAAAGATATTTATGAAGTAGTACAAGCAGCAAAAGGAAAAGCTCTTGTAAAAGTAATCATTGAAACTTGCCTTCTAACAGACGAAGAAAAAGTTCGTGCTTGTGAATTATCAGTAAAAGCTGGCGCTGATTTCGTAAAAACTTCAACTGGATTCTCAACTGGCGGAGCAACTGCTGAAGATATCGCATTAATGCGTAAAACGGTAGGACCAAACGTTGGTGTAAAAGCATCTGGCGGAGTTCGTACACGTGAAGATGCAGATAAAATGGTAGCTGCTGGAGCTTCTCGTGTTGGAGCAAGCGCTAGTGTTGCAATCGTATTAAACGATGCAAAAGGTGCTACAGATAACTACTAATTAATAAAGTGTGAAAAGCGATAGATACACAAAGTATAGTGTATCTATTGCTTTAACAATTGAAAAGAATGTAAGCGGATACGAATGGGAGGAGACGGCTTATGAAATACTTAATCGGTGTTTTTGGCCTCGTATTGATTTTAGGTATCGCTTGGCTTGCTAGTAATGATAGAAAGAAAGTCAAATATCGTCCAATCATAACGATGGTTATATTACAATTCATTTTGGGTTTTTTACTATTAAATACAAGTGTAGGGAATATATTAATTAGCGGAATAGCAGATGGTTTTGGGGAATTATTAAAATATGCCGCTGATGGTGTGAATTTCGTATTTGGTGGATTAGTAAATCAAAAAGAGTTTTCATTCTTTTTAAGTGTATTAATGCCAATCGTATTTATATCAGCTTTAATTGGTATTTTGCAACATATTAAAGTATTACCTATTATTGTGAAATCTATCGGTCTAGCATTAAGTAAAGTAAATGGAATGGGTAAACTAGAATCATATAACGCGGTAGCTTCTGCGATTTTAGGGCAGTCTGAAGTATTTATTTCAGTTAAGAAACAACTAGGATTATTGCCAGAGAAAAGAATGTACACATTATGTGCATCTGCAATGTCTACAGTTTCTATGTCTATCGTTGGATCATACATGGTGTTATTAAAACCGCAATATGTTGTAACCGCTTTAGTACTTAACTTATTCGGTGGCTTTATCATTGCTTCTATCATTAACCCGTATGAAGTTACTGAAGAAGAAGATATGTTAGAAGTGCAAGAAGAAGAGAAGAAGACTTTCTTTGAAGTACTAGGGGAATACATTATCGATGGATTTAAAGTTGCGATTACAGTAGCAGCTATGTTAGTTGGTTTCGTTGCTCTTATCGCATTCATTAATGCAGTATTTAAAGGTGTAATCGGTATTTCATTCCAAGAAATTCTTGGTTATGTATTTGCACCATTTGCATTTATTATGGGTGTTCCATGGCATGAAGCAGTTAATGCCGGTAATATTATGGCAACAAAACTTGTATCGAATGAATTTGTCGCTATGACAGATTTAGCGCAAGGGAACTTTAATTTCTCAGACAGAACGACAGCGATTATATCTGTATTCTTAGTTTCATTTGCAAACTTCTCTTCAATTGGAATTATTGCAGGGGCAGTTAAGAGCTTAAATGAAAAGCAGGGGAATGTAGTCGCAAGATTTGGTTTGAAATTACTCTTCGGTGCAACGCTAGTAAGTTTCTTATCAGCAACAATCGTTGGTTTATTATTTTAATAGATTCATATCATATAAAAAGGAATGGTGATTGTAATGAGAATGGTAGATATTATTGCAAAAAAACGTGACGGCAAAGAATTAACGACTGAAGAAATCAAATTCTTTATTAATGGATATACAGACGGAAGTATTCCTGATTATCAAGTGAGTGCACTTGCAATGGCAATCTTCTTTAAAGATATGACAGATCGTGAACGTGCAGATTTAACGATGGCAATGGTGGAGTCTGGAGAAACGATCGACTTATCAGCAATTGAAGGCATTAAAGTAGATAAGCATTCAACTGGCGGTGTTGGTGATACAACTACATTAGTATTAGGACCATTAGTTGCTGCTTTAGATGTACCAGTAGCAAAAATGTCAGGTCGTGGTTTAGGACATACGGGCGGAACAATTGACAAATTAGAAGCAGTGGAAGGATTCCACGTTGAAATTACGAAAGAGCAGTTCATTGATATTGTAAACCGTGACAAAGTAGCTGTTATCGGACAAACAGGAAACTTAACACCTGCTGATAAAAAGATTTATGCATTACGTGATGTAACAGGAACAGTAAATTCAATTCCTCTAATCGCAAGTTCAATTATGAGTAAAAAAATTGCAGCTGGTGCTGACGCAATCGTACTTGATGTAAAAACAGGTGCAGGTGCATTTATGAAAACAGAAGAAGATGCAAAAGAATTAGCACATGCAATGGTACGCATCGGAAATAATGTAGGACGTCAAACGATGGCTGTTATTTCAGATATGTCACAACCTCTTGGCTTTGCGATTGGTAATGCCCTAGAAGTGAAAGAAGCAATTGATACGTTAAAAGGTGAAGGGCCAGAAGATTTAACAGAATTAGTACTTGTATTAGGAAGTCAAATGGTCGTACTTGCGAAAAAAGCAAATACGTTAGAAGAAGCTCGTGAAATGTTAATTGAAGTTATGAAAAACGGAAAAGCAACTGAGAAATTTAAAGAGTTCTTAAGCAATCAAGGTGGAGATAGCTCGATTGTAGACAATCCAGAAAAAATGCCACAAGCGAAGTATGTAATTGATGTACCTGCTAAAACTTCAGGCGTGATTTCAAATATTGTTGCAGATGAAATCGGTATCGCTGCAATGTTACTTGGTGCAGGCCGTGCAACGAAAGAAGATGAAATCGATTTAGCTGTAGGTTTAATGTTACGTAAAAAAGTTGGCGATGCAGTAAAAGAAGGCGAGCCATTCGTAACGATCTACGCAAATCGTGAAAATGTAGAAGATGTAAAAGCAAAAATTTATGAAAATATTTCTATCGCTGAAACAGCAGTGGCTCCTAAATTAGTTCATACTGTTATTACTGACTAATTAACATTACATTTACTTTGAGGAGGAAATAATATGGATAAGAAAAAATATATTGAAGAAGCAAATAAGATGTTATCGAAAGCGTATATTCCGTATTCAAAATTTCCGGTTGGTGCAGCATTAGTTACGAAAGAAGGTAAAATCTATACTGGTTGTAATATAGAAAATGCTTCTTACGGTTTATGTAACTGTGCAGAAAGAACAGCAATATTCAAAGCAGTATCAGAAGGGGAGCGCGACTTTAGTTACTTAGTCATTACAGGAGAAACTGACGGACCTATTTCACCATGTGGTGCTTGTAGACAAGTGATTGCTGAATTTTGTGATCCGAAAATGCGAGTTTTACTAACGAATGTAAAAGGTGACGAAAAAGAAGTGACTGTTGAGCAGTTACTTCCTGGTGCTTTCACAATTGATGATTTAAAATAAGTTGAAAAGCCATTCCGCAATTAATAATTGTGGAATGGCTTTTTTGTTCTTTAAAAATAGAATGTAATATTTTGTTCATATTCCGTTCATAAACTTTGCGTAAAATGATTGCAGCGAATATGGAAAGTTTACAGCAGGAGGAATAGAATGAAGAAATTATATAATGCAGCATTCATTTACTTAATTATTGGTTTATTATCAGGAGTATTTGCGCGAGAGTATACGAAAGCACAAGGAATTAAAGGTTCCACTATGTTGCAATTAGTACATACACACGTACTAGTGCTTGGATTCATATTCTTTTTAGTCGCTGTTGCTTTAGCTAAAGTATTTCAAATACAAGAAACAAAAAGTTTTCATGCCTGGTTTGTTGTATATAATACAGGATTAATTATTACTATCGTAACAATGGTATGTAGAGGTCTTCTACAAGTAAATGGAACTGACTTTAACGGTTTAAGCCATATGGCTGGATTAGGTCATGTTATTATAAGTATCGGTTTCGTTTGGTTTATGATTTTACTCAAAAAGTCTATTAAATAGATAGGAGTGGAGAGTATGAGTGTAGCACTTTTATCAAGTATCGTAGCAGTTTGTATGGCCGTTGGTGTTATGTTTCTTCGCTTTAAGTCAGCGAAAAAGCCGGTTACGAAAAAGAAAATTATTTTGCCGCCAATTTTTATGAGTACTGGCGCCATGATGTTCTTCTTACCGGAATTCCGATTAACATCGTTAGAAATAGTAGAGGCAATTGTCGCAGGACTTATTTTCTCTATATTTCTTATTAAAACAACTAAGTTCGAAATAAGAGGCGAACATATATATATGAAACCGTCAAAAGCATTTATATTTATTTTGATTGGTTTATTAGCTGTACGAGTCGCATTAAAATCATATTTAAGCCAAACACTTGATTTAGCACAATTAAGCGGGATGTTTTTCTTACTCGCATTTGCGATGATTGTGTCGTGGAGAATTGCGATGTATCGCTCGTATGTTACATTGCAAAAACAACAATATTAAGTAGAAAAAGAGCTGGAATTTCATTATGAAAAGTCCAGCTCTTTTATGTTTTATACAATTGTTTCTTTAGTTTTAATTTCATTTGCTTAATTTCAAACGAATTTGAGCATCTTGTAATGCAACTGGTGTAACATTAAAACCATTTGAATCGACAATTTTTGTGTTTAATAAAATGGAATCTAAACTTCCACGAAATGTTTTTGTATAGTTTTGACGTAACATTTGTTGTTCTTGTTTTTCATCAACTGTTAATCCAGATGTTTTTTCTTTTTTTGATAATTCGTTAATACGGAATAAAATGTTTTTCATTTGTTTTCACCTCAAGTTAGATTTAATTACATTAGTTACTTACTAATGTATAGTTATTGTAACCTATCTTTCAATGAGTGTCAACGCCTATAAAAATCCTTTTTTTGTAAGTTTAATGGGTGATGAAAAATGAAAAAATTACGAATACTTGAAATGGAAAAGATATTAATATACAATACCTTAGTAGGGTATATTAAATTTTGTTTTACATTGTGAGAGTAGTAAGTAAAGGGAGTATGTAATAATGAATGCAGTAATTTCAAAAAAAGAAACAATCATCTCATATACGATTGCTATTTTCTTTATTTTAGCTATGGTTACAGCGGGTGTGTTATTAAATGATCCGGAAGTCATTTTGCCGGAAATAGCAGCGATGGCAATTGCTTTATGGGCGTATCGTGAGCCAGGTTGGTTAAGGCAGCCAGAAAAAATCTTTATTGCACCGTCAATAACAGCTGGTATTGGGTTTATCGTGAATCAAATGGATTTAGCTTATATAGCAAAAGTAAGCGTAACACTTATATTCATGATGCTGTTTTTACGTATTATACAATCAAATTTTGCACCATCTATTGCGACAGGTTTATTACCTTTAGTGACAAATGCGACTGAATGGTCATTTGTTATCTCAGTCTTCGTTTTAACATTTATTTTAATGCTTGGTGTCCTTGTTTTTAAATTGAATAGCGGTATTGAGAGAAAAGTTAACATCCAATATAAATATATGGCTGTATTTCTAATACTAAATTTCATTTGGATAAGTATATGCTGGATCACTGGTCATGAACAATTAGCGGTTATTCCGCCAATATTAGTTGTTGTGTATGAATCACTTCAAAAACCGATGTACAATGAAAAAATGGTATGTAAACAAATAGTAGTATTAACTACATCTGCAACTGTTGGAACTTTATTGTACTTTGCAATCGACTCATGGATTATAGTCACTTTATTAAATATGATTTTAATGCTTATTTTATTAAAAATAGTTAGTGTACGTATTCCAGCAGCATATGCATTTCCATTACTGCCGCTCGTATTTCCAGATGAAATGATAAAGATGTTACCAGTAGGTTCATTTGTTGCGGGGGTATTCTTATTTGGTGCAGTATTACTGTATAAAAAGTGGGAGATGAAGCAAAAGGGAATGCAAATGTAGAGAAGAACATACAATCCTTAGTTAGCATAATAAATAGACACCCGCGGGTGTCTATTTTCATTAAATGAAATTTAGCTTAACGCATGTAAACAATTCACAAGTTCTGTTGCTTTTGAAAAGAAGGGAGAATGATCAGCTTCTAAAGTAATAATCTTCGAGCATGGAGTTTCTGTATTCATTCGGCGCTGAAAATCAATTGGAATCGCTCTATCTAGAGTTGTTTCAATATAAATGCGATCTACAGTTCCGAAGTTTTCTTCAGAAATTTTTAGCTGTTGTTGAAATGGTCCTAGTGGCTGAGGACGCATTTTTTTGGAAGATGCTTCTTTAATCTCTTCATTTTCGGTAGCATTTAAAAATGTTTTTTCAATTAGATTAGGTATAAGTTCAGCTGTCATGTCGTTCTCATTTATTGAAAATTGTGGACCAGCTTCACCATCTAATTTACTGCCAAGGCTTTCTCCGTTTTGTGGTAAGAATGCACAAAGATATACTAATTTATCGATTTTATTCGGTATAAGTTCAGCGGTTTGAGTGATCACAATTCCACCCATACTATGTCCAACAACAATAACTTTTTCAGTTTGTTGATTTATAGTAGCTGTTACTGCATCAACATAGGAATCTAACGTTATATTTTGTGAAGGAGTTGTATCTTTCCCGCTTCCAGGTAAGTCTAGTGTAATAACAGTGTGACCTAAAGCCTCTAGTTGAGGTTTTACTAATTCCCATGCCCATTCACCTTGCCATGCTCCATGTACTAAAACGTAAGTACTCATTTAATCAACACTCCTCTAATGTTTATATGCTTTATTTTTTTGTAAAATTGATAGTGTATACTTAGTGTATAGGAAGTAGTTTGATAAATATAATGAAGGTTATTTATAGATGATATAAATATCTTTTATATAAGGAGAACAGAATGAACGTCTTTGATTTTAAAGTTTTTAAATATGTGGCTCGGTTGAACAGCATTAGTTTAGCAGCTAAGGAATTACATATGACACAGCCAGCAATAACGCATATTATAAACAAACTAGAGAAACGATATGCTTTAACTTTATTTGAGCGCTCTAGACAAGGAACGATGTTAACTGAAAATGGAAAAGAATTTTTAGTTTGTGTAGAACGACTTCTAATGGAGTATGAAAATCTTGAAGAAACAGCTTTACACTTGAAGAATAAAAGTTTGTATAAGATTGTATTAGCTACGTATCCTTCCGTTACTGTATATTGTTTGGCAGAGTGTATCCAATTAGGTAATATTGATCAAAGTCAGTACGTGCTTGCAGTTAGAGAGGGAAGCTATCAAGAAGTTTTAAATTGGCTGTCTGCTGGAAGTGCTGATTTTTCTATTTCTATAAAAGAAAATCTAATACCAGGATTTCACTATGAAGTTATTGGTGAAGATCCTTATGTTATCGTTTCTTCAAAGAATATTCCACCTAATCTTACTAGTAAAGAGTTGAAAAATTATCCTTTTATTATGCCACTTTCTGGTTGTAAAGAAGTACTTGAACCATACTTAATGAAAAACGAAATAACAGTGAATAAAGTGATGGAGTCAGAGTCAATTAGCTCGGCATTAGCACTTACTTTACAAGTTAACGGTATAACGATCGTTCCGTTATCAGGACTTCATAAACAAATTATTCATGACTTTATCGTGCAACCGATAGACATTGAAATCCCGCGGCAACTCATTATGCAGTGGTCGCCTAAAAAAGAGAAAGATCCATTGTTTCTCGCGTTTGTTACGAATTTGCTAACACAATTACAACAAAAGAAAAATGAATAAAATGATACAAAAGGTAAGCTTATTTCATTGAAGCTTACCTTTTGTATGTATTACCAATATAGGGCGGTATCATAAAGTCCGATTAAAACGAGAAGTACACCAGCTATACGCTGAATATTTTTCCCTATTTTTCGGCTCTTTTTAAGTGGTGTTCCATTTAAGCCTAGGTAGGAGATAATGGACAGTAATATAACGACAGGTAGAGCAGTTCCTATAGAGAAAAAGGTAGGAAATAAATACCCGTAATTAGATGTTAAAGAGAGTGGTATTAATGTTCCGAAAAATAGCACAAACATAGTAGGGCAGAAAGCTAACGAAAAGAAGAACCCAAGGAAAAATGAGCTGACTTCATTTTGTTTTCGTATAGATGTGATAGGGAAGATGGTAGAGAAGAAGTTTCTACCTTTTATAATACCTGATAATATTACCCCCATTATTATTAATAAAGGTCCGATCAGTTTACGTAACCATGGGAAATACAAAGTTAATATTTGCTGAATCTCTTTTCCTAAGAACCATACTAATAGTCCAAGTGTCGTAAAAGCTATTATTTTTCCTAAAATGAATAACAATATATGTTTCCAGATATTTCCCTTTTGTAAAGATTGATTGCCATAGATTGTAATGGCGCTAATGTTTCCTGTTAATTGGCATGGAGCAAGGGTACCCACTATGCCTAATAAAAACGCAAATAAAAGAGGGATTGATTTCGTAGCATTCGCGACATCCATTAAAGGAGACATGAGTTGATAACTCCACTCGCTAATTGTTGAAAACACGTTATATTCACCTTTCTAATTAAATTGTAATATGCCATTTTTAGTAATCTGTTTCCACGTTTTACCGTCATCTGTGGAAAGGAATACATTTGCTTGCATTGTAGCAAGAACTATCTCAGATGAATTTTGAGGGTTTTGTGCAATATACATCATGTTATCTTTAGCATCTAATGATGGAACTTGTATGTTTACCTCTTCATTTGTAGCAATTGATTTTTTCGTAATCATTTGTTCACCTTTCTTATTGATAGAGGCATAAATAGCATCTTCATTATTTAATGTAACTGCGGTTGATTCAAGTGATTTAGAGAATAGTTCAAATGTATTCCCGTAATCTGTAGATAAATAAACACCATCTTTAGCACTTACTGCGACTACACTCGCTTGATCCGGATGTACTGAAAATGCATGGATTGTACTTGAAAGCCCCTTTAACTTACTATTTTTCCATTCTTGTCCGTTGTCCGTACTGACATAAAAACCTTGTTGTAATTTAGAATTAGGACGTTCATTGTATAAATAAATCGCTTCCGAATTATATCCGACAGCAAGGTTATGAAAATCAGATTCTCCATAGAATGCTAGCTTTTCCAGGTTATTGCCGCCATCAGAACTTTTCATTAATCCTAAAGGGTTTTTTAAATTTGCACCTGGTTCCGGATGCCCACTAGCAAAAAATCCATTTTTAGTTGCCTGAAAGCCCATATAATCGTGTAACTGTGTAGCAGTTTCAAACCATTTTCCATTTTGATAAACTTTTATACCATTATGAGTTGCGATAGAAATACCAGGCATATTTCCTGCATAGCCAATTCCGTGAATGTGCGCTATTTTTCCAGATGTAATTTCTTTATAGAAGTTTTGCGGAATCGTATTTGCGTTATCTTTATTTTGGGGCTGAGATTGAACTGTTTCTTTTTTTACTGGTGGTGTTTCTACGTTATTAGAGCATCCTGTAATGATAAATAATGAAGTAATGGCTAGTCCTACGTAATGTTTCACGTTTGTAGGCTCCTTTCTTATATATATGTGATGTTAAGTATATGGAATAAATGTCAAGAAATTGTGGAGTGATTAGATGCCTAGTAATGAAAGTTTATCTTCTATATAAACATTATTAATTGACGAAAAATTATAACAATAATAGAATGAATTATATTGGATAATCAGTTTCAAAATTATACATAGAACGCTAGGGGGATTATTATGAAATCAACATTTTTTGCTCAAAATAGAGAACGATTAGCGAAAACATTACATGATGAATCGATTACGATTTTATTTGCTGGACAAGCACCTCATATGTCAGCAGATGCCCATTATAAATTTGTGCCGAATCGGAATTTTTACTATGTAACAGGAATCGATGAACCAAATGTTATTTTCATGTTGAAAAAGGTTGGAAATAGTGTTGAAGAAACACTATTTATTGAAAAGTCAGATCCAGTAATGGAAAAGTGGGTCGGTAAAACAGTTTCTAACGAAGAAGCAGAGAAAATTTCGGGTATAAAGAAAGTTGTATATTTAGATAGCTTTGAAAAGACAATGTCAAATATACTTTTTACAGAAAATGTGAAGCATCTATATTTAGATTTAGAGCGTCGTGAATGGAATGGTACAGAGACAAAAACATTAGCATTTGCTAAACATGTAAGAGAACAGTACCCACACATAACAATTGGTAATGTATACCCGGAAATTTGTGAATTACGAGTGTTTAAAACAGAGGAAGAAATTGAAATCATTAAAGAAGCAATTGCTGTTACGAAAGACGGTATTTACAATGTGTTAAAGCATGCAAAAGCAGACATGATGGAATATGAATTAGAAGCTCAGTTTGATTTCACACTGAAGTCATCTGGGATTAAGCATCATGCGTTCAATACAATTTTGGCAAGTGGGAAAAATGCAACAGTTCTTCATTATGAAGATAATGATGCACAAATTCAAAATGGTGATTTAGTACTGCTAGATTTAGGTGCTCAAAAAGACTATTATAACGCTGATATTAGTTATACTTTCCCGGCAAATGGAACATTCTCTAGTCGCCAAAAACAAATCTATAATATTGTATTAAAAGCATTGAAAGAAACAACAGAGATTATTAAGCCAGGCTTAAATTTTGCTGCATTAAATGAGCATACAAAAAAGGTACTAGCAGAAGAGTGTAAAGCTATTGGTTTAATTCAAGAAGATGAGGAACTATCTAAATATTATTATCATGGTGTCAGTCACTTTCTTGGTTTAGATACTCACGATGTTGGAACATACAAAGAAAGAGTATTAGAAGAGGGTATGGTTATTACGATTGAACCAGGTCTATATATTGAAGAAGAATCAATTGGTATTCGTATTGAAGATGATATCCTTGTAACAAAAGATGGCTATGAAAATTTGTCAAAAGATATCATTAGAACAGTTGAAGAGATTGAAGGGTTTATGAGTAACAATAATGTAAATGTAAAAGAAGATGAAGTTGTTACAAAATAATAGTTAGAAGAGGCGCTCAATTTTGGGTGCCTTTTTATTTTGCTCATTTTATATCTCCAT
Organism: Bacillus cereus group sp. N12; assembly: GCF_016483575.1. Lineage (NCBI taxonomy): Bacteria > Bacillati > Bacillota > Bacilli > Caryophanales > Bacillaceae > Bacillus > Bacillus cereus group sp. N12. The sequence continues at coordinate 122,372 of NZ_JAEHBO010000005.1, read as the reverse complement.
ATTTTCTTGAAAATTATCTTCTATAATAATCTTGAAAAAGAAAAAGGAGGGATTTTCTATGAAGAGATTTGTATTAAAAGCAGTTACAGTCTCCGTAATATCTTTAATTGCTGCATGTTCTGCGACCACAAATACCACAAATGATCATAAAAATATGAATGATAAAAAAACAACACAGACTGAAACGGCTACAAAGCCATTGAAAGTTGTAAAAGGGCCAGAAGTTACTTTAGTAGCGAAAGAAGAAAAACAAAAGCTAAGTAGCGGTATTATTGTTCCAGTCTGGACATTTAATGGTTCATCCCCGGGTCCGGAAATTAGGGTGAAAAAAGGTGAAAAGGTTAAAGTGACATTAAAAAATGAATTACCCGCACCAGTATCTATTCATTGGCATGGGTATCCTGTCCCAAATAACATGGATGGAATTCCAGGCGTGACACAAGATGCGGTTGAATCAGGAAAAAGTTTCACCTATGAATTTGAAGCGAACGTACCAGGAACGTATTGGTATCATTCACATCAAGATTCTGTAAATCAACTAGATAGAGGCTTATATGGTGCCCTTATTGTAGAGGATACAAATGAAAAGTATGATAAAGATTACACGTTAATGTTAGATGAATGGATAACAGATAAAGAAGAAATTAATAAGCAGTTAAAAGAAATGACAAAAGCGCAAAAAGGTAATAAATCTAAGGATAATGAAAATACGAAAAAGAATGATGATATGAAAGGCATGGATCATTCAGGTATGAACATGGGTAGTGATAAAAAAGACTCTGGTAATATGGCAGGAATGGACCATGGAAATATGAAGATGGAAGGTCATGATATGGGTATGTATAACTTATTCACAATCAATGGTAAAAGCGGTGATTTAGTAGAGCCGTTAAAAGTGAAAAAGGGTGATAAAGTTCGTCTTCGACTCGTTAATGCTGGTTATCTATCACATGATATACACGTTCACGGTCATGATATAAAAGTAGTTGCGACAGATGGTCAACCAATAAACGATCCAAAAGTTATAAAGGATAAAGTAATTTCAATCGCACCGGGTGAACGCTATGATGTTGAATTTACTGCTAACAATCCTGGGAAATGGTATGTTGAAGACCATTCAGCAAATAAAGGTGCAAAAGGAATGAAAACCATTATTGAATATGAAGGTAGTAAAGAGATGAAAGACAGAGCAAATGAAAAAGAAAAACTACCGAAATTAGATATGACGAAATATGGTGAGAAAAAATTAGGTAATTTCACACTAGAGCAGCAGTATACTGCCACATATAATATGGACTTGAATACGAAAATGAATGGAAATGAAATGGTTTATACAATTAACGGAAAAGTATTTCCAGATATCGATCCAATTCTAGTGAAAAAGGGTGACTTAGTAAAAGTGAAATTAGTAAATCGCTCTAAAAGAGACGATCACCCGATGCATTTGCACGGTCATTTCTTCCAAGTATTAAGTAATGATGGAAAACCGATTGAAGGTTCTCCAATTGTTAAAGACACATTAAATCTAAAACCAGGAGAAGAATATGAAGTATCTTTTGTAGCAGACAATCCGGGTGAGTGGATGTTCCACTGTCACGATCTACACCATGCTTCAGCAGGGATGGTAACGGAAGTAAAATATACAGATTACACATCTGAGTATGTTCCAAACCCTAATATTCCTAATAAGCCGGAATAATGTGAAATTCATGTAGTTTATCATAATGTAAAGCAGTTATCTTAGTAGATTGCTGCTTTTATATGTCATGTTGTGAATTGGAATATTATTTTTATGAAAGTTCAGACAATAAGAGAGAGCTATTCTGTAGGAAGAGTTTACAAGGTAAAAATGTTTTTTGGTTATTTAGAGATTAAAAAACATAATTATTTATGATTAGATTAGAAATGGATAAATGTAATGTATTGTAGTTACAAAAGGCTAAATACTTATATTTGACCTTTCTTTTATTTTATACTACAATTCGTAGTGTGAAAGGGGGGGCAGGTATATTTAAGCAAAAGTATAAGTTAAATGAAGAAGGCCTAAATTATGATTTTTTTATTTTTGTAGTATTAATTATAGGTGATCATTTGTAGCTATTTTTTTGGAAATTAAAACTACATTGTGTAGTGTTAGATTGAAGCAATGAGAGAATTTTCAAAGTGTAATGGATTTAAGTTTCTTTTATTACTAGGTATAGATGGTGGATAATAAAAGGATACTTTTCCTGAATAGTTAGAATGAAAAGAAATGGAAGTTAACATAAAAACATAATGATACTTGAATATGTTTGTAGGAAGGTGTTTTATACTTATGAAAAAAATTTTAGCTAGTGTAGCAGTAGCTTCTGTTACAGGAAGTGTATTTATTAGTACTGCTCAAGCGAAAAATACTGTTATACAAAAAGACACGAAGCATGAGCAAACTACTGATGTAGTAAAATATGAAAATCAAGTAACAGTAAATACGAATGTTCTACGTGTCCGCACACAGCCAAATACATCTAGTGCAATAATGGGGCGCGTGTATGAAGGGAAAGTTTTACAAGTTATTGGAGAAGATAACGGCTGGTTGAAAATTAACCATAATGGAAAAGTGGGTTATGTAAGCAGTCAATTTGTGAAAGACAGTGGCTCAAATGGAAGCGACAATAACAATGGGGAATTTCAAGTAGCGAGTGGGGATTACAAAGTTAACGTATCCTCCCTCCGCGTTCGTACAGGTCCAAGTACTTCCCACACGATTTTAGGTTCTATGTATAAAGGACAAGTAGTTCCAGTGACTGGTGAAGTACAAAATTGGTTCAAAATTAACTATAAAGGACAAGACGCCTATATTAGTAAAGATTACATTTCAAAGAGTGGTTCTAATGCAAATGAACAACAAAATAATGTTACGGTTCAAGCTGACGGTATATACATTGTAGACGCTACATCTTTACGTGTGCGTACAGGTCCTGCTACTTACCATAGTGTAATTGGTGGTGTATTAAACGGACGAACATTGCAAGTAACTGGCGTTGAAAATGGCTGGTTGAAAATTAATCATAATGGAAGAACTGGTTATGTAAGCAGTGAATATGTAAAATTTGTTAAAAGAGGTACACCACTAAAACCTGAAACAAGTAATCCATCTACTGGAGCAACAGTTGATGACTACTATGTTAACGTAAGCGTGTTAAATGTAAGAAGCGGTGCTGGTACAAATCATGGTGTAATCGGTGCTTTATCAAAAGGAATAAAAGTACAAGTTCTATTTGAACAAAATGGATGGAAAAAAATTAATTACAACGGTAAAAACGGTTATGTATCAAGTAAATTCCTATCAAAAACAAGTGAGACTGATGCAGAGGAGCAGCGACAATCCCAAGAGATAAATACAACAAATGAATTTATTCAACCAGCTGTAGGAAGATATACTTCTGGATTTGAGAAACGTGGTAGGCAAATGCATCACGGATTAGATATTGCTGCTTCAGGAATAGTGCCGGTTGTTGCCGCCGCAGAAGGTGTAGTCACTCGCTCTTATTATTCTACAAGCTATGGTAATGTTGTGTTTATTTCTCACAATATTAACGGACAAACATATACGACTGTATATGCTCATTTAAAGAGTCGTTCTGTTTCTGCTGGTCAAAAAGTGAAGCGAGGACAACAACTTGGCATAATGGGGAATACAGGACAATCTGAAGGACAGCACTTACATTTTGAAATCCATAAAGGTGAATGGAATGCACAGAAGAGCAATGCTATGGATCCAAAAACATATATTGGTTAAGTGAAAATTAATTATTTCAAGATGGAATGGTATACCTTCTCAAGCAAAGAGAATTGAATATCTATGAAATTAATGTGTTATCAATTATATAGATATAGAAATTTTGGGCTAGCGATTCAAAGTGTTTTTAATCTTCATCTGTTAAGATATAAAATTAATGAAATCGATTCCCTCTAATATAATGAAATATTAGAGGGAATCGATTATAGTTGCTAATGTTTATGTTGTTCTTCTGTGGAAGAGGTTGGTGGGACATGCTCTGGGAACGTTATGAATACAGTCAGGATAATTACTACGCCAATAGAGAGTAATAATAGAAACCGACGATGGATATAAGTAGTAAAGGTTTCTGATAAAAGCTGAATTATACATGACATAGTTATCGTTATAGAAAGTAAAAGGCTAATGAATAGTATACTATGAGCTTGTTGCGCATTTAGCATTTCTGTAATCATTGCTCCCATCATACTTGCCATTAATCCAGAGAACATTCCTTCTAAGGCAGTATATAGGTGAAAACGTAGACCGACTAAAAGACCGATACAACCACTAATCAAAATAGCAAGCAAAGTAGAATATAGTAATTCCCCTTTAAAGAGAATACCTAAATAAAAACCTATACTTAAACCGATACTCATACTAAAAGACATAATAAATACCATATACTCCATTAGGGTACCCTTACGTTTAGAAATATATGATGTAATAATAATTGAGATACAACAAAGTGTTAAGGCAGTTAACGTATAAGCAAACATCATGATACCTCCCTGTCCTATCATTCACTTCATCATATGTTCGAATGGAGAGTACTTATGCTAATATATATCTGCAAATTATCTGCACAATTTAAAAAGGTAAGTTCAATATAATTCTCAAAAAATGATGGTTATCTTAGTAGATGATGCTTCATAAGGAATTGTTGTATTTAAAATTTTATAGAATATACTAAAGAAGCTGTTTTAGTGTGATAACTGCAAGGATCATCAGTGGAATCTAAAAAATCTCTATGTAAAGCTACTAATTCAATGATGCATGTAAAACTGATATTACTTGTTCTGCCGATTATACTTTCAAAAAGCAACCATCAACAGATAGCCAACTCATTACATTTGAAGCTGTACGAAAATAATATGATCGCACATTTATGAAATGGGATGTTTGTAAAAGAACTGAGCGTTATTTTTCGCTCAGTTCTTTTGTTTATATAAAAAAGATTTTTAACTAAACCTGCTAAAAATTTGTGAAGAATTACACTTAAACTAACGAGGTGCGTTAGTTTAATAAGAATTAAGTGATATTATGAGTGAGGAGAGATTTTGGTTATTCAATTAAAGGAGCGCTTTAACGGAATAACGAAAAGAACCTAATTCCTCAATATAAATGTTGATAAATGGGGCTTTTTAATATGGGGATTTCCTTAACGTTGTAAATGCGCATTTTCCTGACGCTACCCCTACTTGACGAAACAAATGATAGGAAATTCATGATGATATACACATATTCATTATTGAAATTAGTAATAATAAAATGTATTATTGAAAAGCACTATTTATAATTCAAGTAATCAAGGCTATGTATCCATAATAATTTGAACATTCAGAAATTATAATATTGTCTAAAAATGAGGTGAGGTTAATAGAAACAGTACATATTAAGTGGTATGGATTGTATAGTTTAAATGATTTTTATAATAGAGAAGAAGCTTTTAAGAAGGGAATATTTGCAATCTCTAGAGTATATGCTAAGAATGAAACATTGATCTATATAGGAAAAACCAAAAGAAGCTTTATACAAAAGATAAGGGAACTTAATAAGGATTGGATTTTTAATGAAAGCGAATTAAAGATTACATTAGGAATAATAGAGTTTCCTAGTGGTGAAAGTTACTCTGAAAAAAAGGTAAAAGAGATAAAATCCCTTTTGATTTTACGACATACCCCAGTAGAAAACAACACATCTTTATTGTACCATAGAGGGCAGTTTAATTTGAAAATTATAAATAAGGGAAGAAGGGGCTTAATTGTGAAAAAGATTTCTACAGGAGATCTAATGTGGACGTAATTGGAATCACCTTTGAATAAAATTGAAGGTTTCTTACGAACAGATACTTATCAATTTTTAATGTATTAAAATATTTTTGAATAACATATGTCAGATGCTTGAAAAAACACAAATTTTATTATGATATGAAATCTTGTATGGGAATTGTAATTCATTTCCATCGTTTAATAAAAATATTAAGAATTATAAGGAAACGCATAAAGATTAGAAGAGAAAATAAACTCGGAGGTTTAAAAAATGGGACAAGTAAGCAGGTTTCAAGAAAAACAACAAAATCGTCGTAAAAAGGTGATTTTTAATATTGCATTTACTTTGGTATTAGTGACAGTTGGTATAGTGACATACCAGTTGTTTTCCCCTTCTGATACATCAAAGAAAGCAATTGCTCAAGAAAAGAAAGAAACAAAGATAGAAGAGAAGAAAGGTAAAGAGAAAGAAGCAGCGCAGTTAGAAGAGAAGAAACGTGAAGAGAAAGAAACAGCGCAGTTAGAAGAGAAGGAACGTGAGGAGAGAGAAGCAGCACTGTTAGAAGAGAAAAAACGTGAAGAGAGAGAAGCAGCACTGTTAGAAGAGAAGAAAAATGAAGAGAAAGAAGCAGCACTGTTAGAAGAGAAACAAAAAGCAGAAAAATCGGTATCTCAAGAAAAGGGTTCTCAAACTAATCCTTCTTGGAAGCCAATTGGTACAAAGCAAGGAGCAAAACCTGAAATGAAATTTAAAGAAGGAACAGTAGATTGGAGTGAGATGAAAGAAGCAATTTCTTATGCTGTTGATGTTCCAGAGGGCCAATTGATTTTCGAGTTTATTGGGAATAATGGTAATAATAAAGCTTACGGTAATATACGAGATAAACAAAGTAATAAAAAATATAAGGTTGATATTGATTGGGTAGAGAATCAGGGTTGGAAGCCAGTATCTGTCCAAGTGGTAAAATAGATAATAGAATTTTAATTAGGTGTTTAAAAGTTTACTTTTGTAAAAGTTCAAAAAAGAGTCCTTATCAATCAGGACTCTTTTTGGTATGTTGACAGCATTAATTACATTGTACGAGAAAAAAAGAAAGGAATGAAATATTCTCCTCGTAGTAAACGACTTAGTGGTATCAATGTTTATATGACCAACACTCCTGCTTGAAAACATTAGAGATGTACAGAAACAAAAGCAGCAAGGTTTTTTCGGTTTGTTTAAAGACTAATTAATTGATTAAATGACTCTTCCAAAAAAAACTTAAATCTATTAAATAGTCTAAGCACTCTTTCGTTTTTTTCATATTATATATTGAAAAAAATAATAGAAAGGGTGATCAAATGCCGCCAAAACCAAAACCAAATGATAAAGAAGTTCAAGTGAATAACCCTGCTGTTGATATCGCTAGTTTTCCAAATATAACTCAAAGCGAGACAAGCCTTGCGCGTTTTAAAGATTTTATTTTGTATGGATTTAATGATACCAATAATGCCACAGGGGTAGCTGGGGCATCAAGTTATTCAGGGTTTTCCTTTTCAAAAGATTTAGGTAAAAATTGGACCGATGGTGGGTCAATACCAGCCAATCCTGGAGGTCAAAATTTTGGTGATCCATCTTTAGCAGTTGATAGAAATGGAGTATTTTATTATTCACAAATTGGGGATGAATTGATTGGAGGCAGGCAAGAAGGTGTAATCACTGTTTCAACCGGAACGATCAGTCCAAACAAAACAATAACTATGAACCTTCCTCAAGTTGTTGGGCGAGGGCAGACTCCAGCTGCTAGTGATCCAGGAAATCAAGATAAAGCGTGGATTACAGTAGGTCCTGATGCTGATAATCCAGGAAATGAGGCTTTATATGTTGTATGGACTGACTTTGGCCCTCCTAATGTAGGTACAAAAATTCGTTTTTCAAAATTTGGAACAGGTGTAACATTAACTCCTATTATTCCAAGTCAAACGATTGTCGCTGGGGCTAATGCAGTGTTTGGAGCCTTTCCGGTAGTGGATAAAGCCGGGAATATATATATCTTTTATGAAAGTCGTTTGCCAGGCACATTTGCTCAGCTAAATACTGCGAACCGTTCCATTCGTATGGCTAAGTCAATCGATGGAGGAAATACCTTCCCAATAAATGTACAAGTCTCTGCTGGCCTATTTGCAGCAGCGGCTACGGATGTTGTACCATGCGGACCAGCCAATGAACTCCGTCCTGTTATATTAACAGAGCAGCAACGGGTAATCAGGATGTTTGAGATCCCTCAAGCAGGTATAGGACCAGATGGTACGATCTATGTAGTATGGAATCAACGTAGAAATATTGGAGGTACAACCTTTATCGATGTCTTTTTAGCCTATAGTCAAAATGGAGGAAATAACTGGACTCAAGTGAATATCTCCAATAATTTACCACATGCATTCTTTCCATCAGTAGCTGTCAATAAAAAAGGAGCTCATATTCAATATAACCGCTTTAATGATCCTAATAATGTTGGCGGCATAGGTAATGGAACATTTGGTGTGTTTATGAAAACATTCTCTCTTCATAAGGGCGTTGGTAAAGTAGGGAAAGAAAATATGGTCAGCACCAAATTTTCTCAAGTGCCTAATAATCATATACCAAGCGGTGGGGTTTTCGTGAATTTTGATCCAAGAGTGTTTTCTTGTTATATGGGTGAATACAATCAAGTTATTACGGGTCCAGGTCATTCATTGCTCCATGCTTGGGGTGACAATCGAAATATTTTGAACGGACAGAATAATCCTGATGTATTCTTTAGAAAAACCGAGTCAAAGCCATAACCTAGTAAATTTCTCTAATAGGGGTCACCATACATGCCCATCAACTTAAGAAATTGGTAGTTCCCCAAAACGAAGAAAATTTTCGTTTTGGGGATACTTCAAAATATTAGCTTGATGGGCATGGGATAGTAACAACAAAACGCAAATTTTCAAAACGGTTTACCAATAATCGCTATACACCAGCTTGATACAATAATATTTGGTGTGAGTTCAATACATATTATTAAAATTAAGATGGTTTAAGTCGGAGGAAGGTACCTTAGGGTGTCTTTATATATATATGTTATACCGTCAGCATTCCGGAACAAAACAGCGACAGGATAGGAATGTATAAAAAATGCATGAATACATAGAACAAAAAAGGAGGTTCCCTTGCAAGGTTAGGATTCTCCCTTGTACTCGCTATTGATAATGAGACGTTATATTAACCTTACATGTATAGAGTACTTGTTTTAGTTACTTAATTTAACTTCCCATATAATGCGAAATATTTAATAATTACAATAGAAAAATTAAATCGAGTGATATACAAAGCATTTTGCGTGAGGGTACTGATGAAATTACAAATTAACGAATTATATAATCTATTAGACACATTTAAAGAAATAGAACTATCTATTGGATATAGTGGATTAATAATTTATAGTAATAGTGCATTAGAAAAGGAACAATTGGGGTATAGCATAGATAATAAAGGAGATTGGAGACAGTCTCGGTTTGTCATAGGGCACGAGGAGGAATATGGAACCCCTATCTTTGTAGATATGAGTAGAAGATATTTACCAATATATACTGCGGAACATGGCGAAGGTGAATGGAATCCAAGGATAATATCATCTTCATTAAAAGGATTTATTAAGACATTAAACTACCTATATGATTTATCAAAAGAAAGGGAAACTCCGATTGAAAATAAAGATAATGCTTTATCTGTAAGCGATAAAGCAAAACTCCTTACTAAAATCATAATTCAAACAAAGCGACTAAACATCCGCTTTTGGCTAGGATACTTTCTAGAATGAATATTAGAGGGTTAAATTCCGATAACGATAATTATGTAAATAAGCTGTCCATATGGGCAGCTTATTTTATTTTTCCGCATAGTTTACGTTATTTTGAAAAATACTTGCAGTATCCATACTAGTATTTTTGCATTTAAATTGTTTTTAATATATTATATTTATATGGTAATATAAAGATGATAATATGCAAAAAGGATTCAAATCTATTAATCAGATGTAAGTCCTTTTCAAAGATAAAAAGATTTTACCAAAGTGTAATATAACTTATGCCTGTCTTTTTAATATGTATCTAGTAAAAAGACATTTTTTATCAATACAATTGTGTTTTCAATAGAAAGGGAAACTTTTAAATAGAAGTTTATTTACCTTTCAATGATAGGAGTTAATGTTCCTAGAACCTAGAGAAACAAGGCGCCATACAGAGTAATCTGACAAACCTGAGAGGTATTGTATGTAGTTTGCTCATCTCATACAAAACAAAAGAGCCTTACCGCTCTAGGCAAGACTCTACTAGTTTAGTTGTATAATATTTACATAGTAACTAAGAAACAGAAAACATATAGCACTAAGTAGCAGAACCCTAACATTCCTCCTACAGCTAATACCTGTTTAACCCAACCCTTAAATTTTAGATTACTGTCAATTTCTTGCACTCTTTCCATATTTCCTCCTATTAAGGAGAACCCTTAAAGACTCTCACCTCGCTATGGTACCATTAAAGAATGACTAATAGAGGTCTAATTTTGTCTAAACGTATAAATATGCAATATTGCATACAAAAATGTATTGTTATAATTGTAAGCGCTTACTATAATAAGGGTATAAAGATTAACCACATCTTAATACGAAAAAAGAGGAGAGAATAATATGGAAATCGCAATGGCAGTTTTAAAATTTATAGGTGGAGCAATCCCATTAGTTCAAGAACTTCTAAAAGCATTTATGTAAATTCACTATTTAGCAATTATTTATAAAAATTATCATACAAATGATCTGTATATCAAAAATGAATTGATTTACAGATTATTTGTGTGAGTAAGGTCCCTTTAACATTATTAAGGGACTTTTTTTAATTACTAAATACTTAAGGTTACGTCACATCAACATCAAATAAAAAGTACTTTTAAACATTAAAAAGTACTCTTTATTTATTATAAATATGAAAGTTAATTTTGAATATTCGTTTACTTTTGTTTCAACACATAGATGTTCGTAATTACTTACATTCTATTATCGCTAACAATATGATTCTCAAAAAATCCTAAATATTAAAAGCTGTTTGAAAGACATAGATCATCAAGTCAATATTGCAAAAAGCAAACGTCCCGAATGTAAAGAACCTCTTATTATAACAGGTACTCAGTATACAGAAGTGACAACAAAATGGTTAATAAATCTGAATTCCGTATAATTACCATAACCTTTGACCTGAATTGCTCCCTAATGCGCTGTTATAAAATTTCAATTACCATATGTTTAATATGTTTGTATAGATAAATAAATGTCAAATCTTGCTTTAATCGCTAATATTGACTAAGATAACTCTTATAACAAAGAGGCCATGTATTATGCGTTTCATAAGTGGAAAGACAAAGAGTTGTATCGTCATCTTTTAGCTAGTTGTTCTAATTTATCCTACATTAACTGCTCGTAAAATCTCGATTGAATCAACTAACAATTAGTGAGGAGAGTAATATTTACTAATGAAAGTGTCATTTTATAATATTGAGTATTTATTTTAGTTTTGCAACGCCCTCATTGTTAATGTTTGATAGATAAATAGGTCAAGAGAAGGGGAATATTAGATTTATGAAACAGAATATAAAAGTTTTAGCTATGGCAGTTGGTCTCACAGTGATGGGATCAACAGTAGCTACTTACACAAGTGCCGATACAGGTTGGAAACAAACTGGATCAGTATGGAATTACTATAATGTAAACGGTGTGAAGCAAACAGGTTGGCAGCAGGTAAACGGAGCGTGGTATTACTTTAACGGAAGCGGAGCGATGCAAACAGGTTGGCAACAGGTAAACGGAGCATGGTATTACTTTAACGGAAGCGGAGCGATGCAAACAAATTGGCAGCAGGTAAACGGAGCGTGGTACTACTTCAATGGAAGTGGAGCGATGCAAACAGGCTGGATCCAAGATAATGGTAAACAGTACTACCTTGAAAGTAATGGTGTTTGGAATCCAAATCCTACATCTGTAAATAATAATTCACGACCTGATGGGAAACTATTAGACGCATTTCAAAATGAAATAAAAACTCATATTAATAATCAAAAAGAAAATATAACGATGACATACAAATCCCAAAACTCTAATATTAATGAGGTTCTAAACACACTTGTTAAAGAATATGACAAGGCAGTCGAATCTAACGAATATTTGAATCATAATATTTCACATACGCAATATTCCGTTCGTGGTATTCCAGGAAATTACACGTTTACAGTAAAGATTACATATCGTGAATCCAAAGGACAAACGGACTATGTAAAGGCGCAAGCAAAATCAATTATCAATTCCATTATCAAAGCTGGTATGGATGAACACGAAAAAGTAAAAGTAATCCATGATTATGTCGTAAAGCATGTTTCTTATGATACTTCTTTCCAAGCTTATACAGCATATGAAGCTTTAGCAAACCGCTCTGCTGTTTGTCAAGGGTATGCATTATTAACGTATCAATTGTTAAAAGAGGCTGGAATAGAAACTCATATTGTAACAGGAACTGGAAATGGACAACCACATGCTTGGAATCAAGTGAAAATTGAAGGGAAATGGTACCATCTTGATACAACTTTTGATGATCCAATTCCAGATGTGCAAGGACGAGTAACTTATTCATATTATAATCTGTCTGATGAACAAATCGCTAGAAACCATCAGTGGGATCGTAATAAATTTGCGCCGGCAACAACAAACTATGCTAATGAATTAGCAAAAAAAATCCAGTCGGGTAGCTCAAAATCATTGGAATATCAGGAAATATCAAAAGTCATTAAACATTAAAATTTATGTTTTGATGTAACTGTTTTAAAACAATTACTTAGGCATACAGAGATTATGAACCTACAGAGGTAAGTAATATCCGTATGAAAAAGTACAAGTATTCACGTTGAGGGTGTTGCAAAACCAAAATGAATATTCTTATAATCAATAAAACTAGTTAAACATAAAATATATAGTGATTTAGTTTTTGTGATAGCAGTGGTTGTTGGAGCTGCAATTTAATTTGTCAAAATGGGATTAGGTTAAAAAAATGAAATAACCTTAGTAGAACAGTTCAATTGATTTGAACTGTTCTACTTGTGTTTGTAAGGTAAACGTCAAGTAACTCCAAAATATACAATAAAAGTGGATTTTGGAGTTGTTTTTTGTGTGCTTCACTTGTTTCCATAATGGTTACTTCAACTGGTTTGATGTATATCCGAGGGTTTTATTAATAAAGGGGGCTAGATCATAGGGGATGGGCATTGTAAGGTCCAGAGCTATTATGGCCAATTTGGGGATTAGCTCAGTTTGGTGGTCATCTCCCTGTCAAGTAGACAGTAATAAAAAGAGTATTATGCCACGGCCTTTTCCCGATATTCTATCGGGGAAAGGCCGTGAAGTTTTTCTTGGAATCTTTCTGTATTATAAAATTGAATATATTCTTGAATTGCTCGGTAGGCCATTTCATATGTTTTTGGGCGCACTAAATACAACTTCTCTCTTTTTAAATCTAATTAGGGTTTCCATAACTGTAGATATCGATGGTGTAAATTAGTGAATATTGTCAAAGTAGTACTTCAAGTTAAGAGTATAAAAAGAAGTTTCTTTTTTCTGAAAATGTATATTAATACAAAATTAATTATTAATATCAATAAATGATTTTATGTTTCATTAATGGATTCATTGTCATCTACATTTATTATTTATTGCAACAGCTTTCATTTCCAAAATTAGATGTTTTAACAAAGGACAATATAAGTATCATTATAATGATTTTTCAATATAATCAATGTGTTAATGAAAGGAACTCTGTGTTATTTTTGCTTTTCTAGTAACTAATACAGCTTCAAACAAAGGACACAATTGCTACATGCTAAGTGTAATCTATTACTCATTCAAGATTCTGTTTATTCAATCTTTCTAAAAATAAAAAAATATTGAGCTCATAAATATACAAGCTATAATGAGGGCGTCGAGAGAAAATTTATTACCTTTAGAGAAAGTATCAAACCTAGTTTTTTGCAAAAATCCTAATGACATTACAAGTAACCTTTTAAAATTGGACATACTGACATGATTACTCTAAGAAAGGTATGTGATTAAAAGGAAGTGTACTTGACACGAGAATGAAAACGTATTCAATTAGGTCTTGTTTTGAATCAGTCATTTTAATAACTTAGATTCAACTGCAATTAAAAATAACAAATTATGGGGGTGTTTATATGAATATGAATGTAGCATCTATTAAAGAAAAAAAGATTGTTAAATACAAAAGTTGTTTTGATGTGATTGGGCCAATAATGATAGGTCCTTCAAGTTCACATACTGCAGGTGCCTTGGCTATTGGAACAGTTGCCAATAAATTATTTCAAGGTCTTCCAAAAAAAGTTGTGGTAAAGTATTATGAATCATTTGCTGAAACCCATAAAGGTCACGGAACTGATTTTGCAATTATTGCTGGGATATTGGGATTTGCTGCCGATGACAGCAAAGTGCCAGATGCTATTAAAATAGCAGAATCTAAAGGAATTGACATTACCTTTATTGAAAAAGCGGGTGATAGTCCTGCTGGTCATCCAAATACGGCAGATGTACATTTAGAGGATGAAATTCGAAGTATTAGAACGATGGGTATTTCGGTCGGTGGTGGATTGATTGAAGTCAAACATGTTGAAATTGACGGATTTAGCTTAGATCTGCAGGGGCCATTGCCAGTTATTATTGCGATTTCTGAAAGAGCTGACTTTGAATTTGTCTTACGAAGGATCTTTAAACAATATGATGTGGAAATTAACAACTTTCATAGTTTAGAAGATAACAAGAAATATTTATATGCATTCGCTTTGGATTCTCTATTGCCTGGTAATGCTCAGAAGGAATTGGGAAATTTAAGTAATATAGCTAACCTTATTATTCTTTAGTTCCATTAAGGAGTGAAAAAAATGTATATGACCATAAAAGAAATTGTGGATGCAGCTAATAAAAGCCAAAAGCCAATTTATGAATTAGCAATGGAACAGGAAATCAAACAAACTAAAACTTCTTATGAAGAAGTTTGGAGTAAAATGGAACGGAATTTAGCGACTATGGAAAATGCCATAAATAAAAGTATCGAGGGCGACGGGGTATTTTCTCCAACCGGTTTAACCGGAGGTGATGCTGTTAAGATTAAAAATTATCGAGAAAATAGGAAAACTCTTTCTGGCGATTTGATGGTGCTAGGGATTCAAAGTGCTATCGGTGTTAATGAAGTAAATGCTGCATTAGGAGCTATTTGTGCAACTCCAACAGCAGGTGCGAGTGGGACAATCCCGGGAGTCTTATTTAGTATTAAAGATACGTTGCAGTTAAGTCATAAAGATATGATTCATTTTCTATTCACTTCAGCGTTATTTGGAACGATAGTCGCAAACAACGCTTGTATTTCAGGAGCGTACGGAGGATGTCAAGCTGAAGTGGGCAGTGCCTCAGCAATGGCGGCTGCAGCAGCGGTAGAAGCTGCCGGAGGAACACCACAACAATCTTCTGAAGCTTTCTCAACCGCATTACAAAATTTACTTGGTTTAGTGTGTGATCCGGTCGCTGGTTTGGTAGAAATTCCTTGTGTAAAGAGAAACGCCATTGGAACGGCAAATGCTTTAGCGGCAGCGGATATCGCATTAGCCAGCGTAAACAATCTCATCAGTGCTGATGAAGTTATTGAAGCGATGTATAGAGTTGGAAGACAAATGCCTCGCGAGTTAAGAGAGACAGGTTTAGGCGGAATTGCCTCTACACCTACAGGGATTTCCATTAAAAATAAAATCTTTGGAGAGAAACAATTAGATCAATGAACAGTTATCGGATACATTGTGAAAAATTTAACAAATTTATTCTCTATTGTTCGCCTAAGCATGTCTGTATATTGGGGGAATTACCACTAAAATATACTACTATATAATTGAAATATTTTGTAAGTGGTAACAAACCCATCAGGTTGATGACTAGTGGAATTTTTGATTTTGGTCAAATGAGAAGAAGGATAAACGATGTGGCGCACTTTTTAAGCAATTCATTTTTCAAGAACGATCTATATTCCTAAGTCTAAAAAGAGACGTAAGAATAGGACACAAGGAGGAAGTATTATATGAATGGGAATACTGCAAAAAACATAGAATTTCAAGCTGATAATACTGCAGTAAAAAATGATAAATATCCAGATCCTAAAAAATGGAATAAGCAGGATACTACCTGGGCATTGAGCCTTTTTGGAACAGCAATTGGAGCAGGAGTACTCTTTTTACCTATTAATGCAGGTTCAGGTGGTTTATTATCATTACTACTAATTACCATACTAGCATACCCTGTAATGTATTACTCACATAGGGCGCTTGCTAAAATGATTTACGCTTCTAATTCTGCTGATGAGGGGATAACAGGGACAATAAGAGAGTATTTCGGAAATAAGGCAAGTATTATTTTTAACATAGTATATTTTGTTTCAATTTATACGATCGTGCTGATGTATTCGGTTGCACTTACAAATACTGCAAGTAGTTTTATCGTGCATCAATTGCATATGCCAGAACCTCCAAGGGCCATTTTATCGCTTGTATTAGTACTTGGTCTTATCGCTATACTAAATTTTGGTCAAGATATCACTGTGAAAATAATGAGCATGCTAGTATATCCTTTCATAGCTTCTTTACTTTTTATCGCAATATCTTTGATTCCACAGTGGAATACGTCAATGCTTAGTTTTTCAAATGTTTCTACTGCTTCAACAGGAACAGGATATTTTGGAACGATATTGATGATTCTACCAATCATCGTATTCTCGTTTAATCATTCTCCAATGATTTCATCATTTGTTATGAAACAAAGAGCTACCTATGGAATAGAAGCTACTAATGCCAAGTGTGCTCAAATACAAAAAGTTTGTTATATTATGACATTCTCTGTTGTTATGTTCTTTGTTTGGAGCAGTACCTTAAGTTTGACTCCAAATGATCTCATGATGGCAAAAGAACAGAACTTATCAATCTTGTCATATCTTGCTAATGAGCTTAATTCGCCTGTAATTACTATTGCAGCTCCTATCATTGCTTTTACGGCCATAACAAAGTCTTTCCTTGGACACTATATAGGAGCATATGAAGTAATGCGTGATATGATTATCAAGTCCAGTCAAACACGTGGGAAAGATATAGGAGAAAAAACAGTTAAGACAATCATCCTTACTTTTGTCGTATTAACATGTTGGTATGTTGCTTATGCAAATCCAAGTATTCTTGGACTTATTGATGCTCTTAGCGGTCCGTTAGTAGCCGCTATCTTATGTCTATTACCGATGTATGCGATCTATAAAGTACCGGTACTAGCTAAATACAAAGGGAAAGCGAGCAATGTATTTGTCATTATTATAGGTATCCTTACTGTACTAGCAAGTATTAAATCATTATTCTAATCCACTATTTTGGGTTCTCATGTGAAAATCGTGGGATATGAAAAAAGAAAGATTGTTAGCGGAATTGAATTTTATATTGTGAAATCAAATAGATTATGGTTTTGGACAAACTTCTCACCTTGGAGAGTTTGTCCTTTTTTGATCATATGCTTAACTTCTATTCCAGCAATTACTTTTTTAGCTGCTTACACTGATTATAATTCAAGCATATTAGACTGCTGCCCCATGCCTATCAAGCTAATATTTTAAAGTATCCCAAAACGAAAAATTCATATCACTACAACAGTGATTTATGAGAATGTAGTGTTTTTTTGTTTTGGGGAACAATCAATTTCTTAAGTTGATATGCATGGGCGGTACCTCTTGTATGTCTTCCTTTATTTTTGGAGTAATTATGACTTTTATTTTAAAGTTTGGCGCCCATTAAAGATTTTTTAATAGAAATGTAGAAATATCCTTTAAAGCGATATAAAACATATAATTATACATACATAGAGGAAACTCATTCAAAATGGAAGAATAGAGAAATAACTGTTGTTATATTTATGGAAATGTTAGAACTAAAGAAAAACACCTTTTATAAAATTATGAAGGAATATGAAGAAGTAAATTAGGGCTTTTCCTATAAAGCGTACGACCAACACTTTAACGAAACGCTAGCAAACCATCCGAATTTAAAATCTGTACGTATCAACCTTGATGATGTAGTAAGAACTGTAATTAGAAGAAATTATAGAGATTTTATTCATAAGAGAATAAAATTAGATATACAGGATATTGATGAGATTGTATATAGTGATGGAAAATGGGTTGAATTTATTATTAATCAAATAATAGGAAATTCTATAAAGTACTCAAATAACAAAGAACAAATGATACGTATATACACAATTAAGAAAACTAACTCAGTAATACTAACTATAGAAGATAATGGAGTAGGGATAATAACTAAAGATATAAATAGAGTTTTTGAAAAAGGATTTACTGGAGAGAATGGAAGGAGATTTAGCAAAAGTACAGGAATGGGTTTGTATCTATGCGAAAAACTGTGCTCAAAATTAGGAATGAAAATTGGCATTGAATCTGAAGTGAATAAAGGAACTAGAGTTACATTAATATTTCCGTTGTCAGGTATGGTAACTTTTGATCCTTGTTTATAAAGAGATGCTGCCATCTTTCCACGATTTTCGTATGAAACTTATAAACAAATTTAAAACGGTATGAAAAGAGTAGAAATTCACTTCATACCGTTTGTATTATTTAGCTATTTAACATATTGGTATATGTAATTGTGAATCGGATGGATGTTAATCTGGATTAGTCATTACTATTTTTGATGTCCACTAATACTTAAAGTAAGATTTGGTTCGGTTGCTACACAGACCTGGTAAGCGAGAAATTGTACACTATATAAAACAGTAAAATAAATATCCGATTCCCTATCGTACAAGGAATTGGATATTTTGCGTCTAAATTGTGTCCAAATGTACAATTTTCTTTTTTTAATATGGGACCCCAAAGAGGCAAAAAGAGGTAGTTCATGAGGCAGATCAAGTTATCCGATTTGTAGGAATAAATCAAAAAAAGGAGTCGTACTTTTTAGAAGAACTCTTCTCTGCCATACTGAATAAAAAAGTAATAGAAATTAATGATTGTCGATATGGCAACAATTAAAGAATCATGCAACCCTTAAGATTATTAATCACAAATGGAAATTGGTATTGCTTTAGTTGGGATTTAGACAAAAAAGAATTTCGAAACTTCCGTTGTGACTATATTCAATATACAAAGTATGAAGATGAGGAAAGCATTCCTTTTACTGAAGAGACAATTAGTTTGTTATATAGAAAACAATTCAATACACAACGACCTTTTTCTTTTAAAGTTAGTGAGAAAGGGGTAGAACAATTCTATAAACGCATTTACCATAACATGTCTTTTCAAGAAGAATAACAAAACAAATACATTATTGTGACTTTTGGAGAAAAGGAGATGGATTTTCTGGTTCAATATTTTTGTCTTTCGATAAAGAAATTAAAATCATTTCTCCGGAAATGCTACGCTCCAAATATAAGGAATATTTAAAAGAAATACTGGTGGGTTGTTATGAAATAGAAAATAGTTCACCTGCAAATTAGCAGGTGAAAATCGGTTAAAATAACATTCCTGATTTAATTTCAATTAGGTTTTTGATGCAATTTTAAACTAGCCCACTGTTATAAAGTTAATATTTATGATGTTCCAAGAACGAAAATTTGTTGTCTTTTATAGCAATAGGATTTATTTTTATTACAAGTTAGGACAAAATCTCGTTCTGGAGTAGTTGTATTTTCTTAGCTTAATAGCGATGGGGTGGGACCCCTTTTAGCAAAAACGGAGTGGAAATGATGAGTATAAATAGTTTTGTGGGATTGATAAAGGACGAATTATTAAAAGAGGTAAGCATAAGAAGTGAGGATGAATTCGAGCCTGTAGTAGTTAAAGATATTCCTAGACTTTGGAAGTGTTTAGGGACAGGTAATTATGCCGCGGTATTTATGCACAAAGAACACAAAGGTTGGGTAGTGAAAGTTTATGCGCGAAAAGGAGAAGGGATTGAAAAAGAGTCAGAAGTATACCGAAGAATCGGAAATCATCCTTCTTATTCGAGGCTTATATATAAAGGAGAAAATTTCATAGTATTGAAACGTTTAAAAGAAATTACCTTATACGATGCTATTCATAAGGGGATTAAAATTCCTAAGCAGGTAATCCTCGATATCAATGAAGCTTTAGAGTATGCAAGAGAACAAGGATTAACTCCTTGTGATGTTCACGGGAAAAATGTGATGATGGAAAACGGAAGGGGATATGTAGTCGATGTATCTGATTTCTTAAAAACAAAAGAAGATAGTAAGTGGAGAGATCTAGAAAAGGCATATTTTACATTTTACTTGCCTTTCATTTATAAATTGCCTCTCCCTGTTAAAATACCGTATTTCATGTTAAACATTGTTAGACGTTCATATAGAAAATATAAGAAGCTTAAAAAGAAATTCAAATTGTAAAAGGACCACATACTTATCTTTAGGTTAGATAAGCGAACCACTAGTAAACAAAAGGAATGTACATTTTAAATCAGTAGTCAACGGTGCATAAAAGGGGGGACTGTAAAATCTTAGCTTAATAGGTATGTGGCGATATCCCTTATATAGAAATTATACATTAAAAAACCTTATAGATAATGAGCATTGCGAATAGAATGACTGATACTTTTTACGAGAGAGCACTTACTGAGAGGTGCTCTCTTTTTATTAGTCAAATAACAAGAAAAATGAAATCCAAAAGAACATTTCTACTGAGATTTTATATGCACTGTTCTTGGATGCTAGTTTACCTGTATACCTTTGGTCGGCTACATGTGATTCAGCTTGGTCCTTCCATGCCACTCAAAAATCCAGTCAAAAAAAAGAGGGAGAAGGCATTTTTTATTGAAGTTTGTTTATAGTAGCTTTTTAATCTGTTAGGGGGGATCGTAAAGTAGACTATTAATCTCTTTGATAATTTTAATTTTTCTTATAGTACAGGGCAAGCTGTATAAAAAATTTAATTTCGAAAGGAGAATCAATAAATATGAGCACGAAAAGAAGGATAGGGAATAGGTTATTACTTGTTAGTGCAATTTGTACAATAGCTATTCCTTCAGTTTCATATGCAGAGGAAGTAATTTCACCTGAAAATTTTGTGAATGATTCAAGTTTGTATGAGGGACGGAATACGGATGTATTAAAATCAAGCTTATATCCTGGTACATATAAAAATCCGTTCAATCACCAATTTATTTCGACATTAAAGGAAACAAACAACAATATAAAAAAAATAGACAATACTGAAAGTGAAAATCCTGTTATAGCTACTACCCTTTCGTTTATCCGTTATATGGATACAGAAGACTATAAATCTGCAATTGATTTAACTTCTCGATCATTACAGAAAGTAATATCCGAAGAATGGCTGAAGAGTTATTGGAAGGGACTCCCTGCGCAATTACAAGCAGGTTCTTTTATGGAGATTGGAGGGGTAACACAAAAAGAGACAAATTCTGTTCATACAAATGTAGAGATTAAATTAGTTTTTGAACAATTTACAGTACCTTTATTAATTAAGCTAGATCCATCTGGAAAAATAGATGATTTTCAACTTAGTATGTCGTTTAGTCCAGTTGCAGAGCGTCCGTCATATAGTAAGCCTGAATCCTTTGTTGATAAAGAAGTAGTGGTTGGAAGTGGTGCGTTTCCATTACCAGGAACATTGTCTGTTCCGAAGGGGAAGGGTCCTTTCCCAGCGGTTATTCTTGTTCAAGGATCTGGAGCAACCGATCAGGATGAAACAGCGTTTGCTTTAAAACCATTTCGCGATTTAGCTGAAGGTCTTGCATCGAAAGGAATTGCTGTCCTTCGCTATAATAAACGAACTTATGAACATGGATTGAAAACACAATCCAGTCCTTTTTATACAGTGGATAAAGAGACAACAGATGATGCTCTTCTTGTGACTCATTTTCTTAAAAATGAACCTCTGATAGATAAGAATCAAATTTATATTCTTGGTCATAGTCAAGGTGGAATGATGCTTCCGAAAATGATTGAAAAAGACCAAAATCAAAATATTGCTGGGGCGATTGTGATGGGAGGACCAGCCCGTACGATTCAAGATGTTGTTTTAGATCAATTTGAGTATCTTTTTTCTATTGGAGCAATGAAACCGGATGAATATAAATTTTACAAATCGCAATTTGAATTATTAAATGATCCCAACTTCTCTAGTCAGAATCCTCCAAAAGGTTTTTATTTAGGATCAGCAGTATTTTGGGATTCTATTCGTAAAGTTAAAGCAGCAGAAATGTCAAAAGAACAAAAGACACCGCTTCTAATTATTCAAGGAGAAAGAGACTATCAAGTTCAATCAAAAATCGAAATTCCTCTATGGAAAGAACAATTAAAAGAACGAGATAACGTTGATTATCGACTATATCCAAAGTTAAATCACTTCTTTACAGAAGGAGATGGAGAATTAAGTAAACCGGATGAATATTATAGTCCTGCCAATATCCCTGAGTATGTAATAAATGATATTGCTACTTGGGTGCAAGGAAGATCGAAATAAAATTAGCACCCTTCTTTGTGCCTCCGCCATGTTTCAAATACGCCAATTACTCCTCCAAAAGAAGAAACGAGAATGAAGCGAATATAAAGTGATTTATATCATAAAAGATTACTTTCTACTTATCTATTATTCTTTACAAAAAGAAGCCAAAGAATGAACAAAGATATTATTTCGTCTCTTCAATCTCTTACATAAAAAACAGATAAAGATCTTTAATAGGTATGAGAAGTATTGTTTGGCTTCTGGTGAAAAGATGTGAAACAAGTTTCGATATAGTAATAAAAAAGATGCTTAATTTTGATATAGAATATAATAGCCTTACTGCATATTGAATGTAGTAAGGCTATTTAAAGATTTAAAAACAGGATAAACGTATTCAAAATTGCCTACCAAAAATGATGGGAAATTAAATATATAGTCTTATTTCTTACTGCATCTTGTAACTACAGCTTAGTTAGCTCTAAAGAAATAACAAACCGTTTTCTCATTCGATAATTCCAATTTCCAGAGCCTTCTGGACAGCTTCTTCCTTGTTACGTACTCCTAACTTTGTGTAAGCCGAGGAAGCATAGTTTCTGACCGTACCATTCGATAAATATAGCCTTGAAGCTATCGTATTGTATCGAAGTCCTTTTGCTACTAGCTGCAATATTTCTATCTCTCTGGCTGTTAGTTCATAAGCAGTTGCTTTTGACTGTGGTGTCTCGTTTTGCTCATCAAACTGCTCAAATATTTTGTGAGACATCCCCTGATCAATCAGCGTCCCACCGCCATGAATAAGTCGGATCGTATTAGCTAGCTCTAACGTTTCAATGGATTTAAGTAAAAAACCATCCGCACCGTTACGAAGCGAGTCTAACGCCTGTTTCGTATCCTGAAACGTTGTAAAAATCAATACGCGGATATGTGGCCATTGTTGCTTAATTTTTTTTGTCGCTTCGACTCCATCCATTTGCTGCATATCTAAATCCATGAGTACAACGTGAGGTTGAAGGCGCCCACACAAGTCGATGGCTTGATCGCCATCTTCAGCCAAACCGACTACATTTATATCTTCATACCTGTCGAGTAGTGTACTCAAACTTTCCCGAACAAATGGCTGGTCGTCGACAATTAATAAACGAATAAGTCCATCTTTTATTTCAGTTTGTCGCGGTATGGTACATGTAACAAGCATTCCTTCCTCTGGCTTTGTATATACAGACAATTGACCTTGCAAATTCATTGCCCGCTCTTTCATCGTATTCATACCGAAGCCTTCCTGCCATTCTACATTTCCCTTTCCATTATCTTGCACTTCTAATCTCGTATATTGTTGTTCAAACTGCAATGAAACTATTATTTCAGTCCCTTGACCATGACGTACCGCATTCGTAAGGGACTCTTGTAAACAACGAATGAATGCTATCTTCGCTTGTCGAGACAGTTGATATTCCTCTCCGAATGTTCGGAAGCTTACATCCACCTGAGCGTGCTCCTGAAATTCAGCTCCAAGATCTTGTAGAGATTGAATCAAGGAAGGCGATTGACACTGAGGATCCATTTGATGTAGGTAACCTCTCACGTCTTCGATGCTTTTACGTCCCATTTCAAGCAGGGAATCTAGCCTCTGTACACCCATTTCGGTAGCAAGATCGGTTCGCAACGTTTCCATCCCCATAATAATGGAAGTATAGGCGTGACCTACTGTATCATGTAGCTCACTAGAGAGCCTGTTTCGTTCCTCGGCCAGTGTGATGCGTTCGATCTGAGACATATATTGCTCAAGTACCGCGTTTTGTTTACGAATTACTTCATTTTGTTTATGATTGATGATTAATAAATGGAAAGCGAATCCCATTACATAAGCGAATCCGTAGTAGGTGACCATAATCCAATAGCTATTACTTGGCGCAACCGCATAGAAAATCCCGGTTATTACAAAAACTGTTGTTGGAGCTGTCCAATAATAGGACAAATGCTTACTATTTGCTGCGATAAGAAACACCGATATAAGAAAAATATTGTAAGATTCTGGAAATAAAGAGGTTAAATATATACATAGTCCACCATATAGCAATATTTCTGTGAATAAGTAATATTTGTAATTGAACAGTAAGGCCACCCATGGAATAGAGAAGGCAATAATTTCCCAAAGAATAATAATCCAAAGTGGTAATGTTAAACCATCCTGAAAATTTAATGTTGCTAGGATGGTAGACACACTAACAAGTAGACGGATTCCTAACATAATCCAATCATACCAAAACCAATATTTAACCATATCAAACAATTCATTTACCCCCTAAGTAGCCTTCTTTCTCATTTCCTATATTATAGAATAATCCTTCTTGCATTGTTATATTTTTAAGTTTAAACTGCCTACTATTCGTAGACTACAAACTTCTATCGATTTAGTTGCTGAATCATACTGCGTGTATAACCTCCAAATTTTTTCGTTAAACCATCTACCATTTTAATACTTATGGCGGTAAACACTATACCCATAAACATTATAAGGAGTGACTTTGGAAAAGTATCTATCTGTATGAAAATAATATTCATATCGATGTATCGATACAATAGTGGTGCTAACAGGAACATAAGTGGCATTACATAAAAAATGATTGCACTAATGAGACTGAAAATGCCAATCACAAATTTCTGCATTAACCAAAAGACAGCAGACCAAGTGCGGCGATCCGTAAGTCCCAATTTCACTTGAGCCCAGTCCGATGTATCCGTTGTTACACTTCTATCGTAAGAGTCTGTCGAAATATCAGTATAAATTTTCGTTTGTATGCGCTCGAATTGGATAAAAGTTGTGGTAGTTTGTAGTACGCGTATAATTAATGGAATCCCAACTACCGTAAATGAAAGGGTGAAACTGAATAGCAGAGCTATTAAGTAAAAACAAAAATAAAACAAACCTGTAATGAAAGTTAGTAATAAAAAATAACCATTCTGGATGAATCTTGATCTCATAAAGTGCATCGCTCCTATCTATGTAATAAACGCATCATACTGCTTTTTTTGTCAAACTCACTAGTGTAAAAATGTCATATGACATTTTTACATGATGATAAAAGGGGGGATTAGCCTATTCTTAGTTAAAAACAAGATTATTTTATTAATCATCTACAAAATAATCCCGTTCTTGGATCAGCAAGAAGGGATTGTTTTGTACTTTTATTTAATATGAGATGGACTTGTTTTTCGGATATGAAAAATAATATCGAATTGCTCAAGCAATGAAGTATCAAAGTATAAGGAACCGTCTGGGAGGAGTTGTCCCCCTATACTTAGTAATGGCCTTTTTGCTCTAACCCATTTCTCTGCGTGTCCTTTAAGGTGACGGTTATCCAATAAAAACATTTTATATGGTACTTTTCCGAGGGTGTAATTGAAACTTTTTACATTTTGTGGAATAGTATCTGTTGCAATCTTACCTCCGGTGGAAGGATTATATTCGCTGTATAAAGTGAAATTTCCCTCCGTAGTTGTACTACCAATTGTGACATAATTATTGTCTAAACGTTCCTTCAAAAACTGCCCCGCAGCATCAGGGTATAATTTCTCATCGATAATTCCTTTAGCCATATGAATATTGTGTGCCCATACCATAGTTTTACCACCAAATGTCTCTTGTGCCCACATTGCATGATCGGCCAAGTATTGCTCGTGTAGCTTTATTACATTTGGGTAGTCATTAGAAAGCAGCATTGTGGTAAATTTCTCTATTGCATTCGCTGTTGCTTTTACCCAGATGTACTCGGATGAACCTACATCTTTGTTTGTCTGTTCCTTCTCATCTTTTAGTAATTGGGCTACTTTCTCAGCGTTTGCCTTGAACTTTGCTTTCATTTCAGGAGCAAGATTTATATATTCCTGTATACTTCCAGTGAAAGAAGAAAGGTCTTTATAGTTTTCTTCTACTTCTGCCCGCAAATCTGGTCGATGCTGCTTTACATAATCAATTACTTTATTAAAAACACTTTGGTCCATTGTTTTTAAGTCAAGTCCGATAAATTGGATTTTCTTTTTATTGGATGGATCAGCATTATAATCTTTCATCCACTCAATCATGGCAATAATTTCATCAGTAGGATATAACAATTTCAAAAACTCCCTAGGGTTTCCTTTTCCTGTTTGTATATATTCATTTAACTTTAATCCGTTTCCCCAATCTTCTTCCATTGTGAAATTTGTAAAACCCATCTCAGTAACCAAATATTTCACAAGTCGAAACTTCATAGTGAAAATTTCAGAGCTTCCATGAGTATTCTCTCCTAATCCTACATATTGTGCGCTCCCAATCATTTTCTTAAGTGGTTTTAAATCCTCAAATGGTTTTGACGGTTCTATCGTTTTTAATGGATGCGCCTGTGATTGTATTGATTTAACGATATTTTTTTGGATTGATTGAGCTGAATCTTCAACTGCAACTGTTTGTGCTTTTCCTACTTCTCCACCTCCTGCGACTAATATAGCTGTACTAACCATTGCAACCATTCCACAATACCTCTTTTTTTTATTCATTTTTTTCACCTCAATTGAATTATTTTCAAAAGCAATATTGATTCATGTACTTGCACGAATCAATTGCCGTAATTCAATTTTTATTTATTCCATATCATATTTTCTAGTTACATATTGTCACAAGATTATTTGACACAGGTCATAGGTTAAACATTACAGTTTCGTACTATCGGTTATGACAACTTATGAAGAATAATTACATGATTGAATCGTAAGTAAGGCTAGATTATGAATTTAAGAGGGGGAGATTGATTAATCAATATGAAAAAACATCTTCATTCTGTGTTGTATTTCTCGAAATGACAGGAAGTTGATTAGATAAACAAATTAATAAAAGGGGAAGGACGGATTACAATGATATTACATGCAAAATCATTCCACAATATGGATAAAGTCCAACGTGCTAAAAAAGGACTGCAACTGTTTTTAAGTATTTTGTTCATTACTTCTATTCTTTTAAATGTAGTAATAATGATTACGAAAAGCATGCCGCTAATTGTGGTATATATGTTTACTCCTGCAATTTCTTCTATTCTAACTCGTATCATACTGCGAGAAGGCTTTAAAGATGTATCTTTTAGTCTAGATAACTTAAAGATATGGAAGGGGATTGCTTTGGCCCTGATAATACCTATGATAATATGTGGAATTACATATTCGATTGCCTGGTTTAGCGGATTTGCGAGGTTTCAGCTCCCACAAGGTGGTATGCTAGAACCTATCTACAATATACTTGGACTTCAGTATCTACCGATACCATTACGTTTCATTTTTATAGTAGTATTGAGCGGAATTTTAGGAAGCTTGCTTAACTTAATCCCGGTTATGGGAGAAGAGATGGGTTGGCGGGGTTATATGCTCACAAGGCTAGTCGATGCGGAATTTTCACGTCCAATCCTTATTAGTGGATTAATATGGGCAACATGGCATATCCCAATTGTTATTGCTGGTCTATATGTAGAGGGAACATCTGTCTTTCTCTCTGTACTTGGCATCTATTTTTGTATTGTACCATTCAGTTATATTACAGCTTATTTACGACTTATCACAGGTAGTGTTTGGCCGTCGGTTATCATCCACACTACTTGGAATGCTATTATTCAAGGGCCTTTTGCACGTGCAACTACAGGATATCAATTAGAGATTTGGATTGGAGAATCTGGCTTGATAACCGCTCTTATTATTTCGATTACTGCAATAATTGTGTATCGGATCATAAGGTTTACTAAACGTGTATAACTTTGAAATAAAAGTATGATATTTAAAAAATGTAATTTTGTTACTTTTAATTGAGCATTCACAGCATGGGATAGATTAGGAGAGTCCTCAACCCATATTTTAAAATCTTGAGTAAATGAATCCGTCTCGCTCCAAACATAATTATGTTTGGAGCGAGACGGATTCTTATATGAGAACTAATCGTAATATCAAATCACATTTTTTTACTTCAAGGACATATAGAAAAGAGAAGATATCTCATCTTTTGAAATGTAGTAGCTAATTTAGATGTGAATAGATTTAGAATTATTTATAAAATCATGAAATCTAGAAATACCAATTACAATGTTACGAAAGACGAATTAAGAGAGGATACTTGGATAATGCAACTCTCCCTATTGTGAAGCAATAAAGAAAAAGCGTATAATATTATAGTTATCCCATTTTTGGGAGCGACCCGCGAATGATAAATAAGATTGTTGTTTTATCATCGCTTCTAAACATATATACAATGAAAGTAACACTGGAATACAGATAGGGAGTTATACAATGAAATTAATTATTGCCGAGAAACCAGATCAAGGTTTGGCTCTTGTTTCACAGTTTAAATATCGCCGAAAAGATGGATATTTAGAAGTAGAAGCAAATGAGTTATTTCCAAATGGAGCGTACTGTACATGGGCAATTGGTCATTTGACGCAGTTATGTAATCCAGAACATTATCATGCAGAGTGGAAAAAATGGTCACTTAATACGTTACCGATGATTCCAGAACGTTTTCAATTTGAAGTAACAAAGTCAAAGTATAAGCAATTTAATATAGTGAAACAGCTGTTACATAATCCGGGGGTAACAGAAATTATTCACGCAGGCGATGCTGGGCGCGAAGGGGAATTAATTGTACGAAACATTATTAATCTTTGTAACGTGCAAAAGCCGATGAAACGTCTTTGGATTTCATCTTTAACGAAGCAAGCCATTTATCAAGGGTTTAAAAACTTACTAGATGAAGCAGATACGATTAATACGTATTACGAAGCATATACAAGATCTTGCGCCGACTGGGTTGTTGGTATGAATGCATCGCGTGTTTTTAGCATTTTGCTAAAGAAAAAGGGAATGAATGATGTGTTTTCCGCCGGACGTGTACAAACACCGACACTCGCATTAATCGTAAAGCGTGAGAAAGAAATTGAAGACTTTAAGTCAGAGCCGTTTTGGGAAGTGTTCGCAACCTTTAATATTGAAGGGAAGAAATATGATGGGAAATGGGAGAAGGATAATGAATCCCGCTTAAAAGACCCTGATATGGCGAATAAAATTGCGGCTTTTTGTCAAGGGAAACCGGCAGAAGTGAAGGAAATGAAAACGGAGCGTAAAGAGTTTCAGCCGCCGCTTTTATTTAATTTATCAGCACTGCAAGCGACAGCAAATAAAGCTTTTAAATTTTCGCCGAAAAAGACGCTTGATATAACGCAAGCACTATATCAAAAAGGGATAGTTTCTTATCCACGTTCGGATTCTAACTATGTTACACAAGGAGAAGCAGCGACGTTCCCTGATATTTTACAGAAATTAAGTCAGTTTGATGAATATAAAGGTTTATTACCGGCTCCGGTTGAATCGATTATGAACAATAAGCGTTATGTGAATGAAAAGAAAGTTACAGATCACTACGCAATTATTCCGACAGAACAAGTTACCAATCCAAGCAAACTATCAGGCGATGAAAAGAAAATTTACGATATGATCGTAAGAAGACTTATTGCGGCGCATTATGAAGTAGCAATCTTTGACTACACAACAATTACAACTCTTGTAGACGAACGTGCTGCGTTCATTTCGAAAGGAAAACAGCAAATACAAGAAGGTTGGCGTAAAGTTATTTTCCAAGACGATAAAGATGACGAAACGATTCTTCCAATTGTAGCTGAAGGTGACCAAGGAAAAGTTGTAAAGGTGAAAGTGAAAGAAGGAAAAACACAGCCACCGAAGCGTTATACAGAGGGACAACTTATTACGTTAATGAAAACGGCAGGTAAGTATTTAGAGAATGAAGAGCTGGAGAAAGTATTAAAGAAAACAGAAGGTTTAGGTACGGAAGCGACTCGTGCCGGCATCATTACGATGCTGAAAGACCGTAAATATATAGATGTGCAGAAAAACCAAGTGTATGCGACTGATAAGGGAAAAGTATTAATTACAGCAATCGGCGACAAAATACTAGCTTCACCGGAAATGACTGCAAAATGGGAACAACGTCTTGCAGAAATCGGAGAAGGTATCGCTTCACCAGCTACATTTATGGAACAAACGAAAAAGCTATCAGCTAAAATTATTGAAGATGCGGTAGAAATGTCGGAGAAATGGGATTTCACTGGATTACATGTTGAATCGATTGAGCGAAAAGGATCGAAATTTACGACAGGTAAAAAGGTTGGAAGTTGTAAAAAATGCGATGGTGATGTAATTGATAAATCTACGTTTTACGGTTGTTCCAATTACAATACAACACAATGTGACTTTACCATCTCGAAGAAAATATTAAGTAAAACAATTTCGCAAAAGAATATGACAAAGCTCTTAAAAGGTGAGAAGACCGATTTAATTAAAGGCTTTAAAAAGGGCGAGAAAACGTTTGATGCGAAGTTAGAGTGGAAAGATAATAAGATTAATTTTGTGTTTGAGAATTAAGTAGTTTCAACAAGTGACAAAGCTCTTTCCCCAGTAAAATGTTCTGTATTCGATTTGAAAATATAGATATAAAAGAAAAAGCATGACAATTTTATGTCATGCTTTTTTATTTTATATTTACAGGGTTTTGTATACTAGCACTAAAATTTATTTGAAATAATTGTTTGAAAAGGTGGTATGAAATAGTGTTAAGTAGCAATAAAGTCTTTTAAAATATAAAAAAGTTTAAAGATTCTTCTTTAACTAAACGGCAGTTTAGTTTTAATACAATATTTGTTTTATCATTTACCCAAAGTGATAGAAGGTCAAAGAAAAGGCAGTAATAAAGAAGTGCCATTCCTAATGTGGACTGGCACTTGGTAAGGTGCAAAATTCATTATTTGATTTCGGTTGAGGAATTTGATTCATCTATTTTTCCTGTACTTTATTATGATTCCTTAGGCAGCCTTTTCTGTTTTAAATACCCATTGTTGGAGAGGTGGTTGATAATACGGTATCATCCACCCTAAAATTTTGCCGATAAAATAGGCGGCAATTAGTGTGCCGATTCCGATTGAGCCTAATGATTGAATGAAAATTATACAGATTGCACCAGCCACACAAATATTTATTAAATCGCTCAAAATCTTTGCTTTACCGAATTTTAAATTAAATTTTTCACTAATTGCATAAGTTAATGCATCATACGGCATTAATGGTAGTTTCGCTGTTGTATAGCCCATTAAACCGACCGCTATAACAAATAAACTAACAATCAAATATACACTTCGAGCAAGGAGAGTTTCAGGTGCAGGGAAAAGTTGGACAAGGAAGAGCGTTGCATCCATGAAAAAACCAAATAAAAACGAAATAATGAATTGACTCACAAATTCATTTAACTCCATTCGTTTACTTAATATTACTTGAATAATAATGTATAAAACATTTGCAAGCGCCATTGTCACACCAATCGATAAACCAATCGTTAGCGTACTTGCATATGCTAATGATGACACAGGCGATACACCAAATCCTGCTTGAATCGACATGCTAATGCCAATCGACATAAAAAACAACCCGAGCACGTATAAGAAGATGCGCTTCAAGGTTCTGTTCCAATGATTCATAGTATCTCTCACTTTCTAGTTAATATTATTAATATAAAGACTATAGCTATAGAATTAAATATAACGCCAAATTCGACATATGAAAAATATATATATGATAAACTAATCATATCAAAAAACATATGATGGAGAGATACAATGGATTTCAGGCAATTATATTACTTTAAAGAAATTGTGAAGCAAGGAAGCATTTCTAAAGCAGCAGAAGTGCTCCATATCGCGCAGCCCCCGCTTAGCCAATTATTAAAAAAGCTTGAAACTGATCTTGGCACAACTTTAATTCATCGATATCGTCAAAAATGGGAGCTTACAGCAACAGGTGAAATACTATACCAATATGCCAATCAAATGTTAATGCAAATTCAAGATGTAAAGCAGCAAATTCAAGAAATTGAACAAGGTATAGGCGGAACAGTAAATATCGGTGTATCGTCTACATGTTCGAATATGCTCATTGACTATGTTAGTACGTTTAGAACACAATACCCTAATGTCAAAATAAAAATAGTAACTGGAAATTCAGAAGAATTATTAAAAAAACTAGAACAAAGAGAAATTGATGTTGCCTTACTTTTACGATTGGGCAATAGTGAACAATATGAGATGAAAATATTAAAAAAACAACCAACCGCTGTGATTATTCCATCAAGTTGGGCAACATCGTTTTCATCACAGCATGTGACGATTGAACAGATTGCCCAGTTCCCATTCATTATGCTAGGAGCAATGGAAGGACTCTCCTTCAATGAAGACCTTTTCAAGGTGTTTGATAAACATCAAGTCAAGCCAAATTTCATTATCGAGTGTAAAGATATAAGGATGGTTGTAGCACTTGTTAGTAGAGGACTAGGATTATCCGTTATTCCAAGAATGGATTACACATCATCATTTTTAGAACATACAACGCTTTTTGAATTGAAACAATTTGATTTTCATTTAGAACCTGTAATAGTAAAATTAAAAAATCAAAGAATTTCCAAAGTAGCATCTCAATTTTGGGAAATGGTTGATTAGGAGATATGAACAAAGCAAAAATAGCCTTCAATCAAGTAATAAAGACATCTTACGAAAAATTGAGCCGGGATAAAAAGTTCTTTACTTGAGGAAGTTTCAAAACTGACTGTAGCTTACACCGATGTTTATAAAAAGTTATAGAGCATTTCTTTGAATGAGGAATGCTTTTTGTTTTTGCTTGGAATAAAAATATACAACAAAAATATTATCTTAAATAATAAAAATTTATTGTAAAACGATAAAATTTATATTAAAATCAAAATCAGAATAAAAAAGCGAGTTGCTTTTTATGGAAAAGGTAACAACGTTGTTTTTTATTAGAGGAGGTAAAACTATGAACAGTCACAATTTGATTATTGAAAATATGGATAACCCTCATGAGTTGGAGAGAATGTATAGAAAAGACCCGAAAGCTTTTAAAAAGTCATTCTCACAAGCATGGGAACAAAATCCGAATTCTCAGGTTCTGGGTATTTGGTATGAAAGATTACATTTCAAGGAGAAGGGAAATACAAGAAAGCCCTCCTTGATTCAAAAGGGTTTCTTATTCATGGGCATGTTAGCTATTCTAGCCGGATTAAGCACCAGAATCATTTTCCACTTTGTCGAACAGGAAGCAATTGCTCCGATTAATCTGGCTTTTGGTATAATCCCCTTTATTGCTGCCTATTTTGTCTACAATAATACTCCGAAAAAAAGTATTATTTATTCTCTTGCAGCGTTGTTCCTAATTTCTGGGCTTTATCTTAATATGCTGCCATTAAATGATAAAGACAGTATTATCCTTGCTTATTTACACCTACCTATATTCTTATGGGTATTGGTAGGGATTGCGTTTACAGGAAATGAATATTCAAAAGGCAGTACAAGGTTAGCTTATATTAAATTTAATTTGGAATATAGTATTCTTTACGCCAGTATGGCAGTTAGCGGAATGATACTAGCAGTATTCACCATGCGGTTATTTAGTTTTGTTGACTTGGATATAGGAGAGTTCTATTTTAGTAATGTTGTTTTATTTGGTGCTGCCGCTCTCGCTATTGTGGCTGCATACTTAGTATCAATGAATCTTAAGTTTGCTAAAAATATTACCCCCTATATAGCTAAAATTTTTAGTCCGCTTGTCCTGATCACCTTGTTGATCTATCTTATAACGGTTATATGGGTTGGGAAAAATCCATTTTTGGACCGCAATTTCTTGATGGTCTTCAACGGAATACTTCTTGTTGTATTGGCTGTTACTATATTTTCCATTGTTGAGAGCGACTCAGATGAGAAAAAGAACATTTCAGATTATATAAATTTTGTCTTAATTGTTCTTGCGCTTATTATTGACAGTGTGGCTTTGTCAGCTATCGTGTTCAGACTTTCTTCCTATGGTATTACGCCTAATAGACTCGCTGTTTTAGGAGTAAATATACTGATTTGGGCAAATCTAATTTGGATTATGCTCTCTTATATGCGTTTTCTACAAAATAAATCCGGACCTTTACCTATCCAAGATGCCGTTACGAAGTATTTGCCAATCTACGGACTTTGGTCAGCGTTCGTTATATTTACTTTTCCTATCATTTTTAATTAAAGAGGATCTGTTAATGTAACGAAAAGTCAATCTTATATAACGTATAAAATTTTTAGAGCCGATAATTCAATTTTGCATGTATATAATTTCTCGACAATAAAAAACGTCCCAAAGTGGGACGCTTTTTATTATGCGTATTGCCGTTTTTTCTTAATAAGTAACAACACTTGTGAAACAAAAGCAAGTACTGGTAACTCAATTAACGGTCCAATAACGAGTGCAAGTGCGATAAGAGGCTCGTCTGGAAAAGCAGTCACAGCAATAGCGAGCGCAACAGGCGAGTTTCTTGCTAATGTTGTTAAGCTTAAACTTACTGTATCTTTATAAGATAAATGCAGGATACGCCCGATAAATTGTCCTAGTAAAAAATTAATGATGAAGAACAATAGAACAGGAATGAGTAATAATAACACAACATTCATATTTTGAAGTAAATATTTACCTTGTGATGCAAACATCGCTACAATTGCTAAACTTAAAAATACAATTTGA
Organism: Bacillus cereus group sp. N12; assembly: GCF_016483575.1. Classification (NCBI taxonomy): domain Bacteria; kingdom Bacillati; phylum Bacillota; class Bacilli; order Caryophanales; family Bacillaceae; genus Bacillus; species Bacillus cereus group sp. N12. Next base: position 87,302 of record NZ_JAEHBO010000005.1, on the reverse strand, counting down.
GCAGAGCTGAAAAACGGAATGATTTTATTCTCGAGTGTTTCAGCTTTTTTCATTTTATTCATAATGAATTTTGTAGCATGTGCAAGTAAAAATGGTAAGACGATAACGATTACGATACTTTCTATTAGAATAGAAGCCGCTACAGTCTTCATTACACCGGCAAATAAAAATAAATAAACGGGTAGCAATAATACTTGTAAAATTAAATTTACAGGCAAAATCGCTGTGGAAAGCGCTACGTTTCCTTTCGCTATTTCAGTGAATATTAAGTACCAATCTGTACATGGAGTAACCATTAACATTATAAACCCAACCCAAAGTGCTGGGTGATCTGAAAGAAATAATGCACCTAATCCCCAGGCGAGGAAAGGCGTCCATAAAAAATTAATGGTAAGGCTTGTTCCGGCAAATTTTAAATTGCGAAATCCGTTTTTAATCTCTTTCAATGGGATGCTGAGGAATAATCCATATAGCATGAAAAATAAGAAGGGGACAATAAATTTGTCTGAATACATATGTATGATATTAAATTGTCCGAGTACAATGCCGCATGTAACAGCAAATAGAATAATAAAAGTTTGAATCTTTTCTATAGTGCTCATGAATAAATCCTTTCTAAATATGAATTTCCCTCTCTAAGTTAATTATACAAGTAATAAAGTAGTATTTGGTGTTTTATTATTATTTTCAATTCGAGACTTTATTTTTTGTTAAAAGTTACTTGACTAAAGTAAGTGACTATATTACAATCACTTACATAAGGTAATTAAATAACAAAAAGTTATAGATTCCTGAAATGAAGGTCTCTATTGGAACTTTTTCTTAGAATAAGAATTTTTATGATGATGAATAATGAATATGAAAAGAAAGATTAGGTGAAGAAAATGGGACTATTTAGCTCATTATTTGGTAAAAAAGAAGAAATTACGAAAGTAGAGGAGAATAAAACAATGTCAAAAGTATTATTTGTAAAAGCAAACGATCGTCCAGCGGAGCAAGCAATTAGTTCAAAAATGTATGAAACATTTGTAAGTACTTATAAAGAAGCGAACCCAAATACAGAAATTACAGAGTTAGATTTATTTGCATTAGATCTTCCTTATTACGGAAATATCGCAATTTCAGGTGGATATAAACGCAGTCAAGGAATGGAGTTAACAGCTGAAGAAGAGAAGGCTGTAGCAACAGTAGATCAATATTTAAATCAGTTTTTAGAAGTTGATAAAGTTGTATTTGCGTTCCCATTATGGAACTTCACAGTACCCGCACCATTAATCACGTATATTTCATACCTTTCTCAAGCTGGAAAAACGTTTAAATATACAGCAAATGGTCCGGAAGGTTTAGCTGGTGATAAGAAAGTAGTTGTACTAGGTGCTCGTGGTTCAGATTATTCTTCAGAGCAAATGGCTCCCATGGAAATGGCGGTTAATTATGTAACAACTGTACTTGGATTCTGGGGAATTACAAATCCAGAAACAGTGGTAATTGAAGGACACAATCAATATCCAGATCGCTCACAACAAATTGTTGAAGAAGGTTTAGAAAACGTTAAAAAAGTAGCTGCGAAATTTTAATTACTGATAGTAAATGGAAAAACCAACATGGATGACCATGTTGGTTTTTTAGTCTATATTCTATGTTAAAAAATGTATATTCATAAAATAAAAGAAAAGTTTGAAAATAGTATTGCAAAATATTATATAGCGAATTATAATGAGTTCAAGAATAGTTGATACTTAAATTAAATATTCAGAAAATTCAATTAGTTAAAATTGGAAAATGAGATAAGGAAATTTGAATGGGGGTTATATTATGGCGAATAAAGTACCGTTTTCGTTCATAGTAGTTATTGGATTAATGTTATTTGCACTATTTTTTGGAGCCGGAAATTTAATTTTCCCAGCTATGCTAGGTCAATCGGCAGGAGAGAATGTATGGATTGCTAACGCTGGATTTTTAGTAACAGGTGTTGGATTACCATTACTAGGTGTACTAGCATTTGGTTTTTCGGGTAAAGATGATTTACAGTCATTAGCAAGTCGTGCTCACCCAGTATTCGGGATTGTGTTTACAACAGTTTTATACTTAGCAATCGGTCCGTTATTTGCAATACCAAGAACGGGTAATGTTTCTTATGAAATTGGTCTTAAGCCTTTTATGCCAGAAGGATTAGGTTCTACACCTTTAATTCTTTTCACAATTATATTCTTTAGCATCACTTGTTTTTTTTCGCTAAATCCTGCGAAAATTGTCGATATTGTTGGAAAAATATTAACGCCAATTAAATTGACATTCATCGGTATTTTAGTAATCGTTGCTTTTATTCATCCAATTGGAGATATGCAAGCACCAGTGGAAGGGTATACATCACATGCATTCTTTAAAGGATTCCAAGAAGGATACTTAACAATGGACACGCTTGCATCATTCGTATTCGGAATCATCATCATTAATGCAATTAAAGAAAAAGGTGCGAAAACGAAAACACAGATTATGGTCGTTTGTGCAAAAGCGACAATCATTGCAGCATCTATTTTAGCAATTATTTATACAGCACTTTCTTATATGGGAGCTTCAAGTGTTGCGAAGCTTGGACATTTAGAGAACGGCGGAGAAGTATTAGCGAAAGTTTCTAATTACTATTTCGGATCATATGGTGGAGTATTATTAGGATTAATGATTACAGTTGCTTGTTTGACAACTAGTGTGGGACTTGTATCAGCATGTTCTTCATTCTTCCATAAGTTATTCCCAAATATTCCTTATAAAGCAATTGCAATTACGCTATGTGTATTTAGTGCAATTGTTGCAAACGTAGGATTAACACAATTAATCGCAGTTTCTGTTCCAGTATTAACAGCAATTTATCCACTAGCAATCGTATTGATTTTCTTAACATTCTTCCATTCATTATTCAAAGGAAGAGCTGAAGTTTATCAAGTGAGCTTAATCGTAACATTTATCATCAGCTTATTCGATGGATTAAGTGCAGCTGGAGTTAACATTGAAGTAGTAAGCCAAGTGTTCACTAAATTCCTTCCGATGCAGGAAGTAGGATTAGGCTGGATCTTCCCAGCGATTATCGGTGGATTTATCGGATATGGCATTAGCGTTTTAAAAGTGAAAAACCAAGTTCAACCAGCAACTAGAGCGGATAAGAAAATAGGTTAAATAAAAAAAGTTATAGAACTTGTTTCTATAGCTTTTTTTGTTACTATTAATAATGAGAAAAAATAAAGTAGTAGGGGAAATAAAATGAAAAAAACAATTGATCATATCGGAATCGCAGTTCGTGATATAGATAGTACGATACGTTTTTATGAACAGGTTCTATCAGGGAAATTAATAGATCGTTACGTAAGTGAAGCACCAGGTGTGGAAAGTGAAGTTGCTATTATAGAAGTGGATGGAGATAGAATTGAACTACTTGCACCGACGAATAATACGACGTCGCCAATAGCACGCTTTATAAAACAAAAAGGGAAAGGTGTTCACCACGTTGCGTATCGTGTCGATGATTTAGATGTGGCTTTAGAAGAATTAAAAGAACAAGGTATTCGAACATTAGAGCATACACTTCGAATGAATAAACATGGTAGACGATTAATTTACCTGAACTCAGCGGATACAGAAGGAACGATTATTGAGTATTGTGATTATCCGGAAGAGAAATAGAAGAAGGATATTTTTTAAAAGGTGTTACGTTATTACGTAACACCTTTTAATTTATCTCGCTATTTGTAGGAGTCTTACTGCCCGTAAAAGCTCTATTGGTGAGGGCTAATTAAAGTTTCACTTTATGTATTTCACATTTTCTTCACAAATGATTCACGAGAACTTTTCTTCTTAAGGAACTTACATAAATATATTTTATGATATAATTACAATCGACTTTAAAAATATAAGTTGTTTTAATTAGGGTAGTTACTATTATATTAGTAGTTTAAAGGCGGGGAGAAAGTAAGTATTATATAGCATGGAAATTTATACTTAATCAGGTTAATATTTCGTCAGAAAATCAAACTAGGAAGTATAAAGTAATGAAAGTGTAGCGATGAAGAAGAAAGAAGTGAAATGAGTGTGAAAGTAATGAGAAGGTTAGGGGCATGGCTAGTAATAGCATGTGTGCTTATTATATTGATACCAAAAAGCGCGTCTGCTCATGCATATGTTGTGAAATCAAATCCTGTTGAAAATGAAACGTTGAAGAAAGCACCAACTGTCGTGAAAATCGAATTTGATGAGGATATACAAGTTTCACATTTTAATACATTGTTTGTAAGAGATACCTCAGGTAAAAGAGTAGATTTAAAGGATGCTCATATTGATAAAAGAAACAAAAAACTATTAGAGGCAGGGGTAAAAGAGAATCTTAAAGACGGTCTCTATTCTATTCAATGGAAAGCTATTTCAGCTGATGGACATCCAATTCAAGGAGTTATTCCGTTCCAGATTGGGTTAGCCGAAGCGGGAGCAGATGATGTACAAGTAGAAGAGATGGGGTATGTCCCGCAAATCGATATGATTATGGAACGCGGGGTTCTATATACAAGTTTCTCACTATTTTTAGGAGTTCTATTCTTTAATCTTATTATATATAAAGGGGATGCAATAGAAGTTCACTCAAGGAGTAAGAGAATAATATGGATATCATTAATAGGTATATTCATTAGCTTACTATGCAATCTACCATTGCAAGCGAAAATAAATGCTGATGTTTCGTGGTTAGAAGCATTTGATCCACTATTATTAAAAGAAACATTGCAACTATCTGTTTTTGGTTATGTATGGATCACTCAAATGGCTCTTATTAGTGTGCTTATCATTGTTACTTATTTTGCGTTGAAGCGTGAGAAACTTTCATCGTTTAAAGTATGGAGCATTCCAATATTACTTTTTATTGGGTTACTCGTTATGAAAGCCTTTAATAGTCACGCATTTGGTTTGAAGTTTAAAGACATTGCTGTCGTTATGGACTTTCTACATTTATTCGCAGCTTCGTTATGGGTTGGCGGTCTATCATCGATTATTCTTCTTTTACGTAAAGAGGATGACAAGTGGACGAAGTATTGGGATGCAATTAAGCGTTTTTCACCATGGGCAACAGGTGCTGTCATAGTCATTGTATTAACGGGTCTTTTTAACAGTACATTTTTTATTCCCACGATTCATTCCCTATTTGATACGAAGTATGGATTAGCATTATTAGCAAAGATACTTTTATTCGTTTTCATGGGGATATTGGGAATTATTCATTATGTGAAAGGGAAAATGCGAGCCCGACAAGGATTAGGCGCTACGCTGAAAGTAGAGTTGATCATTGGAATTATCGTTTTCATAATCGTAGCTTTTATGACAAACGTACAAACACCGCCGATGCCTCCTACTGGACCTTTTACAGAGAGTAAACAATTAGATAATGGATATGAACTTACTTTACATGTAAGCCCTAATAAGGTAGGACAGAATACATTTCATATTACTTTGAAGGATGAGAATGGACAGCCTGTTACTAATATGGAACAAATTGTATTGACGACTCAATCGTTAGATATGAATATGGGTAAAGGTTCATTTAAAGTTTCAGCAATTTCACCGGGAGAATATGAAGCGGAAGGTATGTATATTAACATGACAGGAAATTGGAATATACAAGTTCATGGGTTAACAAAATCTCTTGATAGCTTCGATACGGATTATAAATTTATTGTAGGTGGCAGATAAAGAGAAGGTATAGATAAAAAGGAGCTAATAGAAAATGAAACGTATAAAAAAATTAGGAACAACAATGATCGCAACAATAATTGCAATGGGAATTTTTTCGTTACCTGTAAGTGCGCACGTCACTGTGAAGCCAGCAACTTCGGATGTTAACTCTTGGGAGACTTACACGATAAAAGTACCAGTTGAAAAGAATGTAGCAACGACAAAAGTTACATTGAAAATACCGTCCGGCGTTGAGTTTCAACAGTATGAACCAGTGCCAGGGTGGAAAGTGGAAGAGCAAAAAGATAATGCTGGAAAAGTGAAAACTGTAGTATGGGAAGCAACAGGAGAAGGGATTTTATCTGGTCAGTTCCAACGATTTACTTTCGTCGCTAAAAACCCAGATAAAGAACAAAAGATAGCCTGGGATGCGTATCAACAATATAAAGACGGAGAAATTGTTGAATGGACAGGCGATGAGAAAGCTGAAAAACCGCATTCAGTTACTACAATTGCAAAAGGTACGTCCTTAACTGGAGAACATGGAGAAGTATCTAGTGTGGTAAAAAATGAAGGTACAAGTAATATGCAAGCAATAGCAATTGTGTTATCAGTTTTAGCGATTGTATCTTCGGTAGGTACGTTTGTTTTTGTAGTACGTCGTAAAAAGTAAGGTATAAGAAAGAGCCTACAAATAGTAGGCTCTTTTTCACGTTTATTTATTTCACTTCAACCTGCTGCCTTACAGTAAGTGTTTTCGGCTTTATATTTACAAAGCAAATACTCACGACAATAAATAATAGACCGATAAACAAGCTCATTGTAATGGCCTCATGTAAGAAAATTGAACTTACAATAATAGCGATAAGAGGGATAAGGAACGTATAAGCTCCAACTTTACTTGCTTCACCAGCTCCAACAAGTGTGAAGTAAGCGAGCCATCCCATTGCAATAACAAAGAACGAAATAAAGAGTAGCACACTAACAAATGGCATACTCCAAGCGATACTAGACCAGCTTTCAAACTCTGATCCAAATCCGACTAAGCAAAGACCTCCAATAATAAGCTGAAGTGTTACCATCCAAATAGCATTAACGCGGTGCCCGGTTTTTTTAATAAATACTGTACCTAGTGCCCATCCAATCGCACAACCTAATGCGAGAAGGATTCCAATGATAGAAATATGGCCGGTTAAGCTACTAGAGCTAATAACCCCCACGCCAATAAATCCTAGAATTAAACCGAAAATTTTTAAGCCATACATTGATTCTTCAAGCCATATCCACGAGAAAATGCCGAGTAAAACAGGCTGTAGAAATACAATTGCGGAAAATAATCCAGCGGGCATGTATTGAAGACCGATAGTTTGTAGTCCGTAAAAGATAATGATGTTAAGTAAAGAAGAAATAACGTATAAATGCCAAGTTTCTTTTAAATGTAGCGCTTTGTATTTCGGTAATGCGAAAATAAGTAAAATGAATCCCCCAATTAAAGTTCTAACGCCTGCAAATAAAACAGGTGGTGTATAATGCAAGGCAAATTTAGATAAAGGCCAATTAATTCCCCACATAATAACGAGAAAAGTAAGGATTATGGCCGTTTTTGTTCGAGAAAGCTGTGTCACGGTAAGACCTCCTTGTTGTATTTCATTTCACTATGATATGATATCGACTGTGATAAATAAAATGAATCTTTTTTATAAGGGGTATAAGTGATTAGTTATGACCATTACACAACTACAAGTTTTGATTAAAACGGTTGAATTAGGTAGTTTTACGAAAGCAGCAAAAGCACTTAATATGACACAGCCTGCTGTCAGTCATGCCATTTCAAGTATTGAGTCAGAATTAGATATTACGATTCTTATACGTGATAAGAGAGAAGGTTTAATTGTTACTGACGTAGGAGAGAGAATTCTTGTTCATATTAGAGAAATATTGAATGGAATTGAGAAAATTGAGCAAGAAGTTGCGATGGAGAAAGGACACGAAGTTGGGACGATTCGAATTGGGAGTTTTCCGAGCGCTTCTGCACATTTCTTACCCAAAATGATAAACCTTTTTAAGGAGAAGTATCCGAACTTAGAAGTCGTTCTTTGTGAAGGAACGATTAAAGAAGTTGAAGATTGGTTAGTATCGAGGGTTATTGATATAGGAATTGTTATTTTGCCTAATAAAGATATGGAGATTGTTCCATTAGCGAAGGGGAAAATGGTTGTTATCTTAAGAGAGGATCATCCTCTCTGTAAGAAGGACGCTATTACAATTAGTGATTTAGAGAATGAACCGATCATATTATGTAAGGGTGGATACGAACCACCCATTATTGATATGTTTAAACAAGCAAACGTACCACTTCGGGCTGAGTATGTAATTTCGACAGTTACTACAGCTTTAAATATGATTCAAGAAGGATTAGGCATTGCAATATTGGCTGAATTATCTTTAACGAATTTACCAAAAAATGTGCAAACGAGAGAATTGGAACCACAAGTATGGAGAGAAATTGCTTTAGCTGCTCCTTCATTAAAGGATTCTTCAATCGCTGTGCAGCTATTTATTGAAGAATTTCAAGCGCTATTTGCAGAATAAAAAGAGGTGTCTCATATATCATAATGGGACACTTTTTAATTTACTTATAAAAAATCTGTGAAAAGGATTGACTTATTTTTTAGTTGTAACTATAATGATTACATCGAGGTGGTGATGACGATGAAAATTAGTAGCCGCTTTTCTATAGCTGTTCATATTTTATCTATTTTGAAAAACAATCCATCTTCACTTTGTACTTCAGACTATATGGCTGAAAGTGTAAATACAAATCCGGTAGTAATCCGTAAAATTATGTCGTACTTGAAACAAGCTGGATTTGTTTACGTAAATCGCGGGCCAGGTGGTGCGGGATTATTAAAGGATTTACATGAAATCACATTGTTAGATGTGTATCATGCAGTGAACGTAGTCGAAGAAGACAAGCTATTTCATATTCACGAGCAACCGAATCCAGATTGTCCAATTGGGGCGAATATTCAAGTGGTGTTAGAAGTTATATTAATTCAAGCACAATCCGCGATGGAAGAAGTTTTGAAAAATATTTCGATGGGGCAGTTGTTTGAATCTTTACAAGAGAAAATGAATGCTTAAAATATTATCTATATTTTTTTATTATCGATGTAACTATATTGATTACAACTATAAAGGTAAGGTGTAAAAATTATGACTGTAAAAATGAAAGTATACTCAGACTTTATATGTCCGTTTTGTTTTTTAGCAAAAGGTCCATTAGATGAGGTAGTGAAAGAGAAAGATGTAGAGATTGAATGGATGCCATTTGAATTACGTCCAAGTCCATATTCAAAAATAGACCCATGGAATGAGCCAGAAAAATTAGGTTCATGGGATGCTTTCATTCTTCCGACAGCGAAGAAGTTAGGAATTGATATGCGTTTGCCACGTGTTTCCCCACATCCATATACGCATTTAGCTTTCGAAGGATGTCAATTTGCGAAAGAACGTGGACTAGGTAATGAGTATCATCACCGCGTATTCACAGCATTTTTCCAAGAAGAGCAAAACATTGAAGATATTGATGTGTTAACAAAATTAGCGGTAGAAGTAGGACTTCCTGAGGCGGAATTTAAAGATGCTTTAGTAACTCGTAAATATAAAGAAAAGCATCAAGAAGCAATTCAGCACGCATATGATGAAGCGAATATTATGGCTGTTCCAACTGTCATGATTGGGGATGAAGTCATTCAAGGGCTTGCTAGTAAAGAAACACTAGAAAGGGTCATTGATAAAGAAATTGAAAAGGATAAAACAAATTCATTTGAAGGTGTGCAATGTAATACCGATGGATATTGCTAATTCGATTGTTATGAAATAACAAAATAAATAATAAAACAAATATTTGGAGGAATTAAAATGTCAGCAACTACAACAAATTTAAAAGAAGCAATCGTGAACCGTCGTTCAATTCGTAAAGTAACAAAAAACGATGCGATTACGAAAGAAAGAATTGAAGAAGTGTTAAAAACAGCTTTACACGCACCAACATCTTTTAATATGCAAAGTGGCCGTATGGTTGTATTAATGGATGGAGAGCATGAAAAGTTTTGGGATATCGTAAAAGAAACGCTTAGATCACGCGTACCAGCAGAAAACTTTGAAGCGACTGTAGAAAGACTAAAAGGTTTCCATACAGGTGTAGGTACAGTTTTATTCTTTGAAGACCAAGCAACTGTAGAAAAAATGCAAGAAAATGCACCGTTATATAAAGATCAATTCCCATTCTGGTCTCATCAAGGTAATGCAATGTTACAACATACTGTGTGGATGCTATTATCTGATGAAGGAATTGGCGCATCACTGCAACATTACAACCCAATCGTAGATGCTGAAGTAAAAGAAACTTGGAACATTCCAGCAGAGTGGAGCTTAGTAGGTCAAATGCCATTTGGTGAACCAAATGAACAGCCAGCAGAAAGAACATTCTTACCTACTGAAGATGTAGTGAAATTTTATTAAGAAATACAATATGTAACGAGAAGGAAGCTGTGCTTAGAAACAGCTTCCTTTTTTGTATTAGTGTTAATTTATAAGCATTTAGGGAAGGAATATAACAAATAGTCAGGTGAGAAAGGAAGTAGGAAAATGAATGACGAGAAAAAATATACAGTGGTAGGTACTGATGTCGAGGAAGTAAAACGTTTAAATAAAAATTCAGGATTAACGTATAATCAAGTGAAAGAAATGTTAGCGAAGCAAATGCAAAAAAAGAAGTGATTAGATTGAAATCATTCATTTTTTCATTTAACATTTTGATTGGAGAGAGTTAAGTAAAAGATAACTCTCTTTTTTATATAACTGAGCAACTGTAAGAGTGGAGGAAGCAACATGAAAAAGTGGGTAAAGATAACGTTGTCTATCGCCGGAGGTATTGTCCTATTGGTATGTGCCGGTGGATATTACGTGTATAAAAATTATTTTCCAAAGGAACCAGAGCGTATTGTATATGATAAAGACAGAGTGTTAAAGCCGATACATAAGCAGCTTAAAGGAATCAACATAGATAATGTAAAGATAAAAGAAAAAGCAGTTGTAAATGCAACTGTGGATGAACTTCAAAATATGGTCGATGATGGAAAATTATCATATGAAGAATTAACGAGTATTTATCTCTTTAGAATACAAGAACATGACCAAAATGGAATATCATTAAATGCTGTTACAGAGATTAATCCAAATGCAATAGAGCAAGCACGAAAGTTAGATAAAGAGAGGTCGTTAAATAAAAAATCGAACTTATACGGCATTCCTGTCATCGTAAAAGATAATGTACAAACTGCAAAAGTGATGCCGACAAGCGCAGGCACTTTTGTATTAAAAGATTGGGTTGCAGATGAAGATGCGACGATTGTGAAGAAGTTGAAAGAAGAGGGGGCATTTGTTTTAGGTAAAGCAAATATGTCTGAATGGGCGAATTATTTATCTTTTACAATGCCAAGTGGATATAGCGGGAAGAAAGGGCAAAATTTAAATCCGTACGGTCCAATTACATTTGATACATCAGGATCGAGTTCGGGGTCTGCTACAGTGGTTGCGGCAGATTTTGCACCGCTTGCAATTGGGACAGAAACGACGGGGTCTATTGTCGCACCAGCGACGCAGCAATCTGTAGTTGGGTTACGTCCATCGTTAGGTATGGTTAGCAGAGCTGGCATTATCCCATTAGCTGAAGCACTTGATACTGCAGGGCCAATGGCAAGAACGGTAAAAGACGCGGCAACGTTATTTAATACAATGGTAGGTTATGATGAAAAAGATGCTATGACAGAAAAAATGAAAGATAGAGATAGAATAGATTATACGAATGATTTATCAATAGATGGATTAAAAGGAAAAAAGATAGGGATTCTTTTTTCTGTAGATCAACAAGATGAAAATAGAAAAGCAGTAGCAGAAAAGATTAGAAAAGACATTCAAGATGCCGGTGCGATATTGACTGATGATATTCAGTTAAGTAGCGAGGGTGTAGATAATCTGCAAACATTAGAATATGAGTTCAAACATAATGTTAACGACTATCTTTCGAAGCAAAAAAATGTGCCTGTAAAATCGTTAGAAGAGATTATAGCGTTTAATAAAAAAGATAGTAAAAGAAGAATGAAATATGGACAAACATTAATTGAGGGCTCTGAAAAATCTGCTATAACGAAAGATGAATTTGAAAAAGTAGTTCAAACGAGTCAAGAAAATGCAAGGAAAGAGCTAGATAGATATTTAGTAGAAAAAGGATTGGACGCTTTAGTCATGATTAATAACGATGAAGTTCTTTTATCAGCTGTAGCTGGTTATCCTGAATTAGCGGTACCAGCAGGTTATGATAAAAATGGAGAGCCAGTAGGTGTTGTATTTGTCGGGAGGCAGTTTGGTGAAAAAGAACTTTTCAATATTGGATATGCGTATGAACAACAGTCTAAAAATAGACGTTCTCCTAAAATATAGAATTTAAAAATAGTTTTTAGGAAAGGATTAGATTAAAAATCAGACATTAAAAAAGAAAAAAAGGATTCTTCCAAATTAGTAAGAAAGATTGTCTATAGAAGTTCATAAAATGTAATAGTATTACAATGAATACGTTCGTTTTGTAATATATCAAATTTCCATCCATAGAAGGGGGAGGTTAAATCTTAATGAATGAAGTGAAAAATTTTTTTCGAAGTAGAGGGTTTCAACGGTTTATCGTTTTAATAATATTAGCGTTTGTATTATATGGATTAAAAAGTATGATCAATTTAATATTAATTACGTTTATACTGACATTTTTAATGGATCGGTTTCAACGTTTTATTTCAAAGAAATTGAAAGTGAATCGAAAAATTGTTATCGCATGTTTGTATATAATATTAGTTTCCTTTATCGGCACGACATTGTATAAATATTTGCCTGTGCTAACGATACAAATTTCACAATTGATTTATCAATTTAAACTGTTTTTTCAAAATCCACCGGATAATGAGATCATTAAATATGCACTTTCGACAATTAATGGAATGGAAGTATCAAAATATATAGAACAAGGTGTAGACGTCATCTATCAATCGATAGCGAATATAGGAAAGGTGAGTTTACAAATATTATTGTCTTTAATATTAAGCTTATTTTTCTTATTAGAAAAAGAGCGTATTATTACATTTACTTCTAAGTTTAAAGAGAGTAAGCTAAAGATTTTTTATGAGGAGATTGCATATTTTGGTGAAAGGTTTGCAAGGTCGTTCGGTAAAGTAATTGAAGCACAATTTTTAATTGCAGTTGTAAATTGTATCCTGACTGTCATTGCATTAATCGTTTTAGGATTTCCACAGCTTCTCGTATTAGCTGTTATGATTTTCTTATTAGGGTTGATTCCTGTTGCCGGCGTAATCATTTCACTGTTTCCACTTTGTATCATTGCCTATAACGTAGGTGGGGTTATGTACGTTTTGTACATACTAGTGTTCATTACAGTGATTCACGCTCTTGAAAGTTATTTTTTAAATCCAAAATTTATGTCTGCAAAAACGAATTTGCCTGTCTTTTATACATTTATGATTCTCATCTTTTCAGAGCATTTCCTCGGAATATGGGGGCTTATTATCGGGATACCGATCTTTATCTTTTTATTAGATGTACTTGACGTAAATAATGATAAATTGATTAAAAGCAATAAGTGATAGAAATAACCGATGTTGTCTTTTTGAAAACATCGGTTATTTCTTATTTTTTTTTTGAGGAGGTAGTTTTATAAATTTATTTGCAATTAAAGCTATAATAACAGCAGTAAAAATAAGGACCGCGATTATGCCAATCCCCATACCTGCCCATCCTCCTATAAGGAACATACTTATCGGTATTGCTAATAAGCTTAAAATAATAAGGATCAACCCGAGATTCTTATCATATTTTTTAGTTGGAAATAGCGTTCTGATGATTAAAAAGAGAAAAAGTATTAATGACGCTACAGCTAGTAAGAGGATGACAATTGTCCAAGAATCATCCATAAAATCACTCCTTTCTATTATGGATCATATTACGGTTTAGATTGAGGATGAACAATAAAAATATAAAAAAGCAATCCAATATGAATTGGATTGCTTTTTTGAATGAAATATACGATTAAAGAACGGGAGCCATTGTTTCTTTCAACACTTGAACAGAGTGATCGAATTTTAATTCTTCGTCTTCACTTAATTCTACTTCTAAAATTTCACGAACACCGCCGCGATTTAAAACAGCAGGTACGCCGATATAAACATCTTTTTGACCGTATTGACCTTCTAAGTATGCTGAAACTGTTAATACGCTATTTTCGTCGTTTAAAATAGCTTTTGTAACACGCAGAAGTGACATACCAATACCATAATAAGTTGCACCTTTGCGCTCAATAATATGGTAGGCTGCATCACGAACATTTATGAAAATTTTGTCTAAATCTTCTTGTGTGTATGTGTTGTCTTTATCAAGAAGCGTTTGTAGTTTTTGAATACCAACTGATACGTGACTCCATACTGGAAGTTCTGTATCGCCATGTTCTCCGATAATATAAGCATGAATGTTGTGTGGACCAATGTCGAAGTACTCACCTAACATATAGCGGAAACGAGCAGAGTCAAGCGTTGTACCAGAACCGATTACTCGTTCTTTTGGTAAACCAGATTCTTTCCAAGTAACGTACGTTAAAATATCTACAGGGTTTGTTGCGATTAAGAAGATGCCATCAAATCCGCTATCCATAATACTGCGAACGATTTGTTTAAAGATTTTAGCGTTTTTCTCAACTAAATCTAAACGTGTTTCACCTGGCTTTTGTGGTAATCCAGCTGTAATGACTACAAGATCAGCATCTTTACAATCTTCGTAGCTGCCTTTCCATACTCTAGTTGGAGCTGGTGCAAATGGAACAGCGTGACTTAAATCCATTGCTTCTCCTTCAGCTTTTGCTTCATTTACATCAACTAAAACAAATTCTTCAGCTACAGCTTGGTTAATCATGCAGTAAGCATAGCTACATCCAACTGCACCTGTTCCTACTAATACAACACGGTTAATACCTTTTTTCATTTCACAATTCCTCGCAATTTCATTGATTTTATTATGTAAGATAATACGTCCTACTTCTATAGATTCATATCTAGTTTATTACATTTTATAAAAGATATTCAAGTATTTGAAAATGTATCCGTTCAAATTTGCGAACAAAACATAGGAATTCAGTTAACTGAATATAATTCAGTAAAATCCTTTTTAAAAGGGGAAATGGTATGGGGAATCCATTATCGATGGAACAAATGCTTCAAATTGTTCATGAAGGGCTTGCCAAAACGAATAACCCCAAACAAATTACAGTTGCCGGTGCAGGGATTTCTGGATTAGTTGCAGGTTCTTTATTAAAAGAGGCTGGACATGAAGTAACGATTATAGAAGCAAATAATAGAATAGGTGGCAGGGTGTATACGATTCGTGAACCGTTTAGTGCGGGTTTATACTTTAATGCAGGACCGATGAGAATTCCTGATACGCATGAGTTAACTTTAGCGTATATTCGTAAATTTAAACTACCGTTAAACCTTTTTATAAATAAAACTTTTGCAGATATCATTTATACGAATCATATTCAAACGAGATTGAATGTGTTTGAAAATGATCCAAGTATACTTGAATATCCGGTTTTGGATAAAGAAAGAGGAAAAACGGCAGAAGAGCTAATGCTTGAGGTATTAGAACCAATACTAAATTATATTAAGAAGG
Source organism: Bacillus cereus group sp. N12 (assembly GCF_016483575.1). Taxonomy (NCBI): domain Bacteria; kingdom Bacillati; phylum Bacillota; class Bacilli; order Caryophanales; family Bacillaceae; genus Bacillus; species Bacillus cereus group sp. N12. The sequence continues at coordinate 71,804 of NZ_JAEHBO010000005.1, read as the reverse complement.
ATCCTAATAAAAACTGGTTTATCGTTGAAAAAAAGTATAAAACGTATTCGCTTGGTTCATTTTTAATGGAGTATTATTCGGATGGAGCAATAGATATGATTGGTGTACTTCTTGATATGGAAGCATATATGGGAATGTCTTTAATTGAAGTATTACGGGAAATGATTTTTTTTACTTCAACGGCGAAATATTACGAGATAACGGGCGGGATGGATGCATTACCAAATGCATTTTTGCCACAGCTAAAGGATAATATTTTTATGTCCTATAAAGTAGAAAAAATAATACAAGAAGATAATAAAGTGATGCTGCAAGTAAACCATGAACAAACGTTAGATCCATTTACAATAACAAGTGATATTGCTATTATCACAATTCCGTTTTCGGCGTTACGATTTGTAGAAGTTCAGCCATTTCATTTATTCACTTATTTTAAAAGACGAGCAATTCGTGAATTAAATTATATTGCTGCAACTAAAATTGCGATAGAGTTCAAAAGTAGATTTTGGGAAAGAGTCGGGCAGTATGGTGGGAAATCTATTACGGATTTACCGATACGTTTTACATATTATCCGAGCTATGGCATTCAGTCACCAGGGGCAGCTATCGTTATAGCAAGTTATACGTGGGCGGATGAGGCTTTAACATGGGATAGTCTCCCGCATAGAGAGCGTATTCGTTACGCATTGAAAAATTTAGCGCAAATATATGGGAATGTAGTCTATAGTGAGTTTATAACAGGGGAATCTTTTAGCTGGAGTAAGAATACGTATTCTTGCGGAGCATTTACAGCTTTTGAACCAGGCCAAGAGCTAGAATTATTTCCTTATATTGCGTCGCCGGCTGGAAACGTACACTTTGCAGGAGAACATACAACGTTGACACATGGGTGGATGCAGGGAGCGATTGAGTCTGGAATTAGAGTTGCTCATGAAGTAAATGAAAAGTGAAGATAGAAGATATATTTACAAATTGTTATTCTTTTAATAAAATGATAAATATAAATCGTAATTATTACGCTTTGAATACGTTTGAAATAAAGAAATGGATGGTTGATCAAATGAATAAAGTGGAAATTCATATATTAGGTGGTTTTTTAGGTAGTGGAAAATCAACATTATTACAAAATTTATTAGTAGCGGAGAAGAAGAAGAATAGAAAAGTTGCTGTTTTAATGAATGAAATTGGTGAATACTCAGTAGATACAGATATTATTGGTAAAGAGAATGTGTTAAGAGAATTACTAAAAGGATGTATTTGTTGTACGTTAAAGGAAGAACTTGAAATACAATTGCATTCATTATATCAGCAAGAAAGACCAGATGTAATTTACATAGAAACAACAGGCGTCGCACATCCAATTGAAGTATTAGATGCATGTGTATCACCAATTTTAGCACCTTTCTTAGAAGTGAAATCAATTGTAGTCGTTTTAGATGCAGTAAGATGGTTAAATCGAAGTATATTAAGTGCAAATGTGCAACAGTTACTGCATGAGCAAATGAAATTTAGTAGTCACCTTCTTATTAATAAATCAGATTTACTAACAGAAGAAGATAAGAACAAAGTACTTGAAGAAGTGAAAGCAATAAATAATCATGCGAAATTGTTTGAAACAAAATATTGTAATATATCTTTAGATGATATAGAAGAAGCTGAATTTGTGAGTGCTGGGGAACACGAGACACTTCATGTTAAACAGCATTTACATATACAAACGATGACGTATCAATTTACGAAATCGATTGATCAAGACAAATTATATGAATGGCTTTCGAATTTACCAGATAGTATTTATCGAGTGAAAGGTTTTGTGAAATTCCATGGAGATAAATACCCTCATCTATTCCAATATTCGTTTGGCGTACCAACTTTACTGGAGCAAGATTTTGGTTTCCCGACAAACTTGGTAGTAATCGGGGAAGGGCTAGATAAGAAACAATTGGTTGAAGGGTTAGAAAGGGTAGAAAATAATTAAGTGCTTTTTATGTAGGCTGCAATAATTAACTTAAGTTAATTATTGCAGCTTTTTTTCGTGATGAATACTGTAATGAAACAGTATTTTCAATTGGATAACGGAATATATATTGATTGTATGTCCGTTTCCATTTAATAGGAAGGTGATTATAGATTTGTGCCGAATGTAGAGGATACTACAACAGTTTTCCATTATCTATCTTATAGTTTAAAAGTCATGATTACGGGCAGGGGAATTTGGCGTGTTTGATTCTATCAGAAAGTAAAGTATGGGGAGGATCACAATGTCGATGAAAAAACGTAAGTGGCTAAAAACAATGTTTACTGGTTGTGTTTTAGGTTCGTTATTAATAACGGCAGCTTGTTCAGGAAAGAAAACAAGTACAGAGGATGAAAAAACGATTAAGGTAGGGGTTCTTGCATCATTAACAGGTCCATTAGAATCGTATGGAAAGCAAACAGTGAACGGATTTGAATTAGGGTTAGACTATGCAACTGGTGGAACAGGGAAAGTGGAAGGGAAAAAAATTAAGTTTGTAGTAGAAGATACAGAAACGAAAGCCGATGTAGCGGTAAAGAAAGCTACGAAATTATTAGAAGAAGAGAAAGTTGATTTCTTAGTCGGATCGTCTAGTTCAAGTGATACGTTAGCGGTTTTACCACTTGCTGAAGAATATGAAAAAATTATGGTTGTAGAACCGGCAGTTGCTGATAGTATTACCGGGAAGAACTGGAATAAATATATTTTTAGAACTGGAAGAAGTTCCTCACAAGATGCGATTGCAGGAGCAGCAGCAATTGCGAAAAAAGATGTAAAGATTGCGACGTTTGCTCCAGATAACGCTTTTGGTCGTGAAGGGATTGCGGCATTTAAAGCGGGTGCGAAAAAATTAGGAGCAAACATTGTAAACGAGCAATACGCTGACACGAATTCAACAGATTTTACGGCAAATATTCAAAATATCATTAGCTCAAAACCAGATTACTTATTTATCGTTTGGGCAGGGGCAAATTCACCTTGGAAACAGTTGAAAGATATGAATGTGGAAGCGCAAGGTATTAAAGTCTCTACTGGTGCACCGGATATACCAGCATTAAAAACGATGGATGCATTAGTAGGAATGCAAGGTTTTTCTGTTTATTATCATGCACTTCCAAAAAATAAGGTGAATGACTGGTTAGTTGAAGAACATAAAAAAAGATTTAATGGTGCAGTACCAGATTTATTTACAGCAGGAGGAATGTCAGCGGCAATTTCCATTGTGGAAGCATTAAAGAAATCAAATGGTGATACAGATGTAAATACATTGATTAAGAAAATGGAAGGAATGGAATTTGATACACCGAAAGGAAAGATGAAATTTAGAGAGAAAGACCACCAAGCGATGCAGACGCTATATTCTATCACGTTGAAAAAGCAAGATGGTGTTGATTATCCGGTACCAGTGTTAGAGCGAGAATTAACGATGAAAGAGACAGAACCACCAGTTCAAAATAAATAGACTGAATTTTCTGTTGTTTTTGTATAAAGAGGGGATACCCTCTTTATACGTATTTCTTTCATACTGAAAGCTTTAAAGGGAGGGATTTCGTGACACATTTGTTAGAGACGAAAAATCTTTGTGTATCTTTTGGTGAACATCATGTTATTAAAGATGTTAATTTAACGGTACAAAAGGGAAAGCTCATTTCAATTATTGGACCAAATGGTGCCGGCAAGACAACGTTATTTAACTTACTAAGTGGACAAATTTCTCCGACGAAAGGTGAAGTGTATTTTAAAGGAAAAGAGATTACAAAATTATCGATTTCAGACCGAACAAGATTAGGAATCGGGCGCTCTTTTCAGCTTACAAATATATTCCCAGAGTTAACGGTACTTGAAAATGTACGTTTAAGTGTTCAATCATTCGTTCAAGATTATTACAGTTTTTTCCCGAATGTAGCTAAGTTAAAGCAGCAAACTGGAGAGGCGAGACGTCTTTTAAAAACAGTGCTACTTCATGAGAAAGAGGGGGTATTAGCAAAAGATTTAGCTCACGGGGAAAAAAGAAAGTTAGAGCTTGCTATGTTATTAGCATTAAAGACAGATGTATTACTGCTTGATGAGCCAACTGCGGGTATTTCAGTTGAGGAAGTTCCGGCTATTTTACAAGTGATTGAAAATATTAAAAAACATCCAGAGAGCACAATCGTACTCATCGAACACAAAATGGATATGGTACTAGGTTTGTCGGACCATCTTATCGTTTTATTTCATGGCGAGTTATTAGCGGAAGGGTTACCAGAAGAAATGATGAAAGATGAGCGTGTACAAAGTGCTTATTTAGGGGGATTATATAGTGGCTCTATTACAAGTGAATAATATAGAGACGTATTTAGATCAGTTTCATATTTTACAAGGGGTATCACTCACTGTTGAGAAAGGGACGATTACTGTACTGTTTGGAAGAAACGGGGCGGGAAAAACAACAACGTTGCGATCGGTTATGGGATTTCATCGGATAGCAAATGGTGAGATTTATTATGATAGTACGCAGGTCAATGGATTATCTACACATTTAATTTCAAGAAAAGGAATAGGCTATGTACCAGAAAATCAAGGGATTTTTCATGATTTAACAGTAGAAGAGACGTTCGCACTTGCGAGTGGAAAAGGAGAAGAAGTTCACGAGAAAATAGATTGGATGCTCGAGCTATTTCCTGATTTAAAGCAGTTTTGGAATAAGAAAAGTGGGCTTTTAAGCGGGGGACAAAAACAAATGTTGGCTATTTCAAGAGCGTTTATTAATAGTGATGGACTATTGCTTATTGACGAGCCAAGTAAAGGGCTATCACCAATTATGATAGAAAAATTAATGGTAGCAATTTTGAAAATGAAGGAGAAAACGACTGTTTTACTTGTTGAACAAAATTTTATGATGGCTAGTCAAATCGGTGATTATTTTTACATTATGGATAATGGGCGTATTGTGCATAAAGGTTTTATGAATGAACTGCGAGAGGATAAAGAAACATGTCATAAATATTTAGGTATTTCTTAACATTGATACGGGGGGATAGAACGTGGATGTGTTAATTAACTTATTTGTAAACGGCGTTTCAACCGGGATGCTTATTTTTTTATTAGCATCAGGTCTTTCACTTATTTTCGGCCTAATGAGCGTTTTAAACTTTGCACATGGTGGTTTATTTGCATGGGGAGCTTTTACAGGCGTTTGGTTATTTAATATGACAGGTAGTTATGTGTTAGCGTTAGTTGGAGCGGTTGCTATGGGAATGTTGCTTGGTTTTATTTTAGAACGATTTCTTATTAGGCCAGTGTATGGAAACCATGTTCGCCAGCTACTCGTTACACTCGGAGGAATGCTCGTTCTTAGTGAGTGTATAAAAATATTTTGGGGACCGAATCCAATTAGTGCAAAGTTACCGATATGGTTACAAGGTAGCTATACATTTGGAGGGGTTATATTAATAAAATACCGGTTGTTCGTTATTTTAGTTGGGATACTAATTTACATTGCTCTACTATTACTACTCAAAAAAACAAAGATAGGTCTTATGATCCGCGCGGGTGTAATGGATAAGGAGATGGTTCAAGCACTCGGCATTAACGTGAAAGCTATATTTTCGTTCGTCTTTCTATTAGGAGCAGGAATGGCAGCGTTAGGTGGATTCTTATTTGCACCATATTCAGGCGTTGTTTTCGCCGAAATGGGTATGCAATATGCAATTTTAGCTTTCATTGTAGTAATAATTGGAGGGTTAGGTAGCGTCCAAGGTTCAGCTATCGCTTCTTTAATTGTCGGATTAGCCGGAGCTTTTACAGCATATTTCATGCCAGATTTATCACTTGCAATCAATATGTTAATGTTACTGTTTTTCTTAATAGTGAAGCCAACTGGACTTGTTGGTGAAAAGGGGTGAAATGGTGAACAACACATCGAATCGAATTAAAGTATACTTCGGAGTATTTATGCTCATTTGTTTAAGTGTATTTCCGTTCGTAAATGATTCACGGAGCTTGTTAATTTTGTTCACTCAAATCTTCATCTTTGCTATTTTTGCAATGAGTTTTGATATATTGCTTGGTTATACAGGAATTGTATCGTTCGGCCACTGTATGTTCTTTGGAATAGGAGCATATGGGGTAGCACTTTTATTCGATCGGCAAGGTGTATCAATAACAAACTTTTTCATCGGTATAATAGCGGCAATTATCGTTTCAGCAATCGTTAGTTATATAATCGGCTTGCTTTCTTTACGGTTGAAAAGTCATTTTTATGCAATGTTAACGCTCGCTATTTCACAGTTGTTTTTCGTACTTGCTGAAAAATGGCGTGGGCTAACTCACGGAGGAGATGGATTTACATTTGGAGTACCAGAAATATTCCGTGATCGTTTTACATTTTATTATGTAACGTTTATATGTTTAATCAATATTTTCATTTTGCTACGTCTTTTCACAAAATCTTCAATTGGGAAAGTATTAAAGGCAATTTCACAAAATGAACAAAGAGTTGAAGCACTTGGTTATAAAGTTCTTCATTATAAAATTATCGCAAGTGTAGTGGCAGGAATAGTTGCAGCGATTAGCGGTGGTCTATTCGTCATCACATTACGCTTTGTAAATACAACTGTATTTTCAATTGAAATGACGTTAAATGCATTATTGATGACAATGATTGGAGGAGTTGGAACGTTAATCGGAGCGATTGCAGGAGCTGGTATCATTGAATCACTAAAATATTATTTATCAGAATTAGCGACGGAGTATCCGATTTTTGAAAGATGGACGATTATTCTAGGGTTATTGTATATAATCGTGTTACTAGTTTTTCCGAAAGGATTAGTTGGAACGGTTAAGCAGTTGAAGAGTGTTAAAAGGAGTAAGAAGGAGAAAAGCGCAGGTGTGGAGCAGAACGTGTGAAAAATCAATTGTATATAAAAAAAATCCCTCTTTTATATACGTTCAAGAGGGGTTTTTATTTTGAAAAAAGTTTGTAAACAAAGTCATTCTATTACTCAAATAGTTCATCAGGGGTATGCTTAATAAAGTTTCGATTCGTAAAAAAATGAACAGCTAATTTCTCTATTGGAACATTTTCAATTGTTACTAACTTATCATTTTTAATCGGTAAAAAAGCTATCCCATTTCCCTCAACGATAAATTCTTCCATAAGCGAATAAGAATCTAACTGTTGAAGTTGGCGCTGAGATAGATTGTTTTCTTTTAAAAATTGTATTGTCTTATTTCTAAAAGGGCACTTCTTGTCATTACTAACGAAGAAAAGTTCTTTTGAATAGTCAATGTTACACTTTTCTTTCGCTTTTAATAAACCTACAGAAATTGAAGTGGTGAATACTTTTTTAAACGCTGCGTCAGGATAATCCTCATAAGTTATGACCATATCAACTTTTTGTTGCTGTAATAGTGTTTGTAAGTGGCTACTACTTTCAATGTATAGTTGGTAACTCCTAAAATTTTCTTTAATGCGCATACTTAAATAATTTGTCAAAATAGATTGTGATGTCGCAATTACATAAGAAGAACCACTCGTTTTAATTTCATTTTTCGCTTCTTCTAACAGAGTTAATATTCTATTCGTGTAGTCTAATAAAATGTCACCAGAAGGTAACAATGAAACACCTTTGTTATCTCTATGTAGTAATGGTGTTTCTAACTCTTTTTCTAATTTTTTTATTCGCTCCGTTACATTCGGTTGCACATAACCTAGCTCTTTAGCAGCTTTACTAATAGAGCCTTCATTCGCTACAGTTTTAAATATGATAAGATCATTTATTTCCATTCATTTCAGCCCCTTATACGGTATCATTATAAATGATACCAAACATAATTTATACCTATTTTACGTTAGTTAGCCATCGGTTTATCATTATGTATATAAGATTGAAAGTGAGTGATAAACATGATTGGAATGCAATATAAGGTTATTTTGCCAAAGGATTATGATATAAGGATTATTAGAGAAAGGGTAAAAAAGAATGGTCATAAAACAGATGGTTTTCAAGAGTTGAATTTTAAGGCCTATTTAATTACTGAGGCAGGTAAGGACGGGAATTTCTATAATTGCTATGCACCTTTATATATTTGGAATGGTCATGAAGGGATGAACAAATTTATCTTTGAAGGGTATTACGATAATATTTTACAATCGTTCGGGTGGCAACAAATAAATATAGGTGTTCCATTCGTTGTTAATGTAAGTAATGACTTTAGAAAAAGTAGATATGTTGTTGAATATGTAGGGAGTATTTCTCAAAATAAATCGCTGATTGAGACGCGATTAAATAAAAATGTGCAAAACATAGAAAAATGTTTAGGCAATGTAATCGTATATAATCCGGATAAGTGGGGATATAGTCAATTTAGTTTTTATAATGAAAAGCCTGAAATAGATGTAATGGACAATGTTACTATTTATGAAATTCTACACATTTCACGATGATATTTTGTTGAATGTTAAATTAAGAAAAATAATTCAAATGGAAAGCTAACAGTAACGATAATATAGTGAGATGTTTTTTTAGTTTATCCCTTGCTTTATTATCACTTGCGTAGTAAAGTGATAATAAGATAAACGCTAGGAAGTGATAAAACATGCGTGATAATACGATAGGATCGTTAATATGGTTACGTTTAATACGATTTACGAATCAAAGTAATCAAATGTCAAACGAATTTTTAAAACGGTTTGATTTAACGACAGCCCAATTTGATGTCCTTTTGCAAATACGGACATACCAGCCGTTGACACAAATGGAGTTAGCTGAAAAGGTTACTGTTACGCAAGGCGGTATTTCTCGAATGTTAACTCGTCTTGAAAAAGAAGGATATATTGTACGAAAGCAAGATTGGAAAACGAAAACCATTAGTCTTACAGAGCAAGGGGAAGCAGCTTTAGAAAAAGCATTGCCAGAGCAACTTGCATTTCAATCATCATTTTTTGATGATGTATTGAACGAGGAAGAACAGAAAATACTATACGAGTTAATGACAAAAGTTCATAAGCATAGTGAAAAAAAAGAATTACCGCAAGAGTAATTTTTTTTACAGAATCAATTGACTAATCAAGTGATAAAAGGAGGAAGCTTTATGTATACAATTCCAGGACACCACCACATTTCTATGGTAACAAAAAATGCGAAAACGAATAATGATTTTTATCGAGATGTTTTAGGACTACGACGAGTGAAAAAGACAGTCAATCAAGATAATCCTTTTATGTATCATTTGTTTTACGGGGATTTGACAGGTAGTGCAGGGACTGAACTATCATTTTTTGAAATGCCGAATGTTGGGAGAACAATTCATGGTACGAATGCGATAACGCAAATAGGATTACTCGTACCTTCAATAGAGAGCCTTACATTTTGGCAGGAGCGTTTTAAATCACTTCAAGTGACACATGGAGAAATTACAACATATGCCAAGCGAGATGCACTGCATTTTGAAAATCCAGACGGTCTCCGCTTAGTACTGTTAAATAATAACGGTGAAGAAGTACCAGAATATTGGACTGCATGGAATGAATCTTCTGTAAAGCAAAATCATCGTATTTTAGGCATGGGTACAGTTGAAATGACTGTAAGGGACTTAAATAAATTATCAAAAACGTTAACAGATTTGTTTGGGTATAAAGAAGTATCTCTCTCTGAGGGTGAAGGGATATATCAATCTGTCCTAGGTCAGTCTTTCGGAGAAATTTTAGTGAAAGAGCAAGAGGGAGAAAATGAAAGACCTGGAAAGGGAAGTATTCATCATGTAGCAATTCGTGTGAAAAATGATGAAGAGCTAAACTATTGGAATGAAGCAGTGAAAGAAAAAGGTTTTGAAACGACGGGGATTATTGATCGTTTTTACTTTAAAAGTTTATATTTCCGTGAACCGAATGGGATTTTATTTGAAATTGCGACTGATGGACCAGGTTTTACTATAGATTCAGCAGTTGAAGAATTAGGAAAAGAACTTGATTTACCACCATTTTTAGAAGAGAGAAGACAAGAGATAGAAGAGAAGTTAACACCACTTGATTAAGGGAGAGAGCAACTATGGAAAAATACCGTATGGATACAAGTAAAGGAATGGAGTTTGGATTATATTCGATTGGGGATCATGTATTAAATCCGCATAATGGAGAGAAAATTAGTGCTGAACAAAGAATTCATGAATTAATTGAAACAGCTAAGTTAGCGGATGAAGCTGGTCTTGATGTATTTGCTGTCGGTGAAAGTCATCAAACGCATTTTACAACGCAAGCTCATACAGTTATTTTAGGAGCTATTGCACAAGCTACGAAAGATATAAAAATTGCAAGTTCAGCTACGATAATAAGTACATCTGATCCGGTACGAGTATATGAGGATTTTGCTACAATTGACTTAATTTCTAATGGACGTGCAGAAATTGTAGCTGGTCGTGGGTCTCGTATTGGGGGATATAGTTTACTCGGTTATGATGTGAATGATTATGAAGAATTATTTGAAGAGAAGATGGATCTTTTATTAAAAATTAATAAAGAGGAACATGTAACATGGAATGGGCAGTTCAGAGCACCGCTTGCACATGCATCGGTTATTCCAAGAGCGAAAAATAATAACTTACCAATTTGGCGTGCAGTTGGTGGCCCACCAGCTAGTGCGATTAAAGCAGGACGTGCGGGTGTGCCAATGATGATAACAACACTAGGTGGCCCAGCTATTAACTTTAAAGGATCAGTAGATGCTTACCGTGGGGCTGCGGCGCAAAGTGGATTTAATCCAGCAAGTTTGCCAGTTGCAACAACGAGTTTATTTTATACAGCAAAAAATTCGCAAGATGCATTTAATGAATACTATCCTCATATTAATGCTGGTATGCTTACACTACGCGGTGGTGGGTATCCGAAAGAGCAATTTACAAATGCAGTAGATTACCGTGATGCATTAATGGTTGGTAGCCCGCAACAAATTATTGAAAAAATGCTTTACCAATATGAATTGTTTGGACAACAACGTTTTATGGCACAAATTGATTTTGGTGGTGTACCACTTAATAAAATTGAGAAAAATATTGAATTAATTGCTACTGAAATTTTACCGGCTGTTAGAAAACATACAGCAAAATAATTTAAAAAATACCGAGAGTCTAATCGATTCTCGGTATTTTTTATGTATGAATTTAGTTTGAAAAAATGACAAAAAAATGAATTTTTAGTCTAGGAAGAGGGAGGGTAGTTTCTATTTTTGAATAACAATATTTGTGTTTGAATTTTTAAAATGCATTTTTCTCTTGACAAAAAACTAACTGATTTATCTGTGGGTTTTTTGGACATTTTTTCGTGAAAAAGTCAAGTGTATGAAGAGAAAAACGGTTATTTTATTGATGTGAAAGCAAGTCTTATATTAAAAAAATACATTTTAGTAATGAGAAAAATCTAATTCAAAAAAATGACAAAAGACATATTTCAGACAAAATGATGTCAATAATACGTCAAAAATCAGCTGAATTTACTATGCAGGTATATTATACAATTCGATTAACGGATAAAACACTACTGAAATAGTGAAAAGGTAAATTTTATGAGAAAATTCTTTTGTAATTATCTTAAAAACTGAAAATTTATACTTTCTAAAAGTACATAAACAAATTTATCTTTCTACATTTCTAAGAATTGAGTTGTTTTATTCACACAACTCAATTGAAATTACGATATAAAAAATTATGAAGGAAGTGATTGTAGTATGGAGACGCTCGAATTGGCACGAATACAATTCGCATCAACAACGATTTTCCATTACTTTTTTGTTCCGCTGTCTATTGGTTTAGCATTTATCATTGCGTTAATGCAAACGTTATATGTGGTAAAGGGACAAGAAATTTATAAGAAGATGACAAAGTTTTGGACACAAATATTCCTTGTAAACTTTGCGGTAGGTGTAGTAACTGGTATTTTACAAGAATTCCAGTTTGGTATGAACTGGTCCACATATTCACGTTTCGTAGGTGATGTGTTTGGTCCATCACTTGCTATTGAAGGTTTATTAGCATTTTTCATTGAGTCAACATTCTTAGGTTTATGGGTATTCGGTGAGGACAAATTACCGAAGCGTATTCACCTTTTATGTATTTGGCTCCTTTCAATTGGAACAATGTTATCAGCATTTTGGATTTTAACTGCAAGTGCGTTTATGCAATCGCCAGTAGGGTATGAAATGGCAGCAGATGGACGTGCACAAATGAATGATTTCTTAGCGATTATTCAAAACCCACAATTATGGGTACAATTCCCACATACAATTACAGCGGCAATTGCAACGGGTGCATTCTTTATTGCAGGTGTGAGTGCATGGAAAATAACGAAAGCTCAAGAAACTGAAGTGTTTAAAAAATCGTTCCGCATTTCTATCATTGTTGGAACACTTACAACTGCGCTAGTATTATTCTTCGGTCATGCGCAAGCACAACAATTAATTAAGACACATCCAATGAAAATGGCAGCAGCTGAAGCATTATGGAATACGAGTGAGGATCCAGCGCCATTTACAGTATTTGCGAAAATTGATGCAGAGAAGCAAGAAAATTCGTTTGAAATTCAAATCCCTTATATGCTAAGTCTATTATCATTTGATAAATTTAGTGGTCAAGTAGAAGGAATGAATCAAATTCAAAAACAATATGAAGAAAAATATGGGCCTGGAGATTATATACCGCCAGTACATACTATGTTCTGGAGTTTTAGAGCGATGGTAATGAGTGGAACATTTATGCTTCTTCTAGGAGCATACGGATGGTTTTTATCAAGAAAAGATCGTTTAGCTGAAAAAACTTGGTATTTAAAATTAATGGTGTATGCAATTGCACTACCGTTTATCGGTAATACAGTAGGATGGATTATGACTGAAATGGGACGTCAGCCTTGGGTAGTTTTCGGTGTTATGAAAACGGAAGATGCTGTATCTCCAAATGTTACGTTCGGAGAAGTATTATTCTCTTTAGTTTCATTCACATCACTATATTTAATTATAGGAGGGATTACTGTTTACTTATTCGTTCGTGTCATAAAAGGACATGAGAATAAGAAAACGAAACAGGATTCTCAAAGCCATGATCCATTTGATAAGGAGGAAGAGTATGTTATCTCTTAATGAGTTGTGGTTTATCATTATTGCAGTTTTATTCGTAGGCTTCTTTGTACTTGAAGGTTTCGATTTCGGTGTAGGTATAGTTTCAAGGTTTTTAGGGGAAAACGATTTAGAGAAAAGAATATATTTAAATACAATTGGTCCATTTTGGCACGCGAATGAAGTATGGCTTGTTTGTGCAGGTGGAGCTATGTTCGCAGCATTCCCGCACTGGTATGCAACTTTATTTAGCGGGTTTTACATTCCATTTGTATTTATGCTTCTTGCTTTAATTATTAGAGGTGTTTCCTTTAAATTCCGTGCGAAAATAGATAATCATAAATGGAAAGGTTTTTGGGATTGGGGTATGTTTTTAGGAAGTTTGCTACCGCCTATTCTTTGGGGAGTTGCCATTGCTAACTTTATGGTAGGTATTCCAATTGATGAGACGAAAAATGCTGTAGGTGGATTCTTACAACTACTTCATCCATTTGCATTACTTGGAGGAGTTATGTTCCTTCTGCTATGTATTGTTCATGGATTGCAATTCCTTACTATACGTACAACTGGTAAGTTAAGAGAACGTGCACGTATTGCTGCGTTGAAAATTGCACCGCTTGCAATTATAGCACTTCTTATTTTTGCCGGTGTAGGGTTATGGAAAACAGATATATTCACTGGTCATGGTACAGAGTGGGTTATGGTTCCGATCGGAGCTTTTGTAGCATTATGTGCGTCAACATTATTAAATAAAAGAAGAAGAGATGGTTGGGCTTTCGTTATGACGAGTTTAACAATCATTTTACTAAGTGCGAGTGTGTTTGCCGGCATGTTCCCACGTGTCTTAATTAGCTCGTTAGGTTCAATATACGATTTAACAATTTATAATGCAGCATCAGGAGATTATGCACTAAAACTGATGACGTATTTTTCAATTGCTATATTGCCATTTGTTATGGGAAGTCAAATATGGAGTTTCTATGTGTTTAGACAACCTGTTAAGTCAGATAAAGATTTGGAGTACTAATGAAAAGAAAAAGAGGACTTCCGTCGTATCCTGGTAGCCGAGTTTTATATGTAGTGTTAACAATCATTAGCATTTTAGAAGCTATAAGTATTATTGCGCAAACAGTGTTTTTAGCGCGGGCTATTACGTTTTTATTTCAAGGAGAAACAGTGCAATCTGTGTTAAATGAAACTGTTTATTTTGGAATCACGTTTGTAGTACGTCACATGCTAGTGCGAATATCGCAAATATTAGTGGAACGTTTCGCTGAAAAAACAGGATCGCTACTGCGAAAACAATTAATAGAGGCGTATTTCACATTAGGTCCACGGTATGTTCAAACTGTCGGAACAGGTCATCTGGTTACCTTATCGATTGAAGGGATTGAAAAATTTAAAACATATATTGAATTAACAATCCCTAAAATGATTAGAAGTAGTATCGTTCCGGGATTAATTGTACTATATGTTTTTACGCTGGATATTAAGTCTGGAATCATTTTAGTTGTAACGATTCCTATTGTAATCATATTTATGATTCTTTTAGGATTAGCAGCGCAGAAAATGGCTGATAGTCAATATGAAACATATCGTGTACTTTCTAATCATTTTGTAGATACGTTAAAAGGATTAGAAACATTAAAGTATTTAGGGAAAAGTAAACAGCACGAAGGAAAGATTGAAAAAGTAAGTAAAAGGTATAGAAAAGCAACGATGCGTACTTTGCGAGTTGCTTTTCTTTCTTCTTTTGCATTAGATTTCTTTACGAGTTTATCAATTGCATTTGTGGCGGTCGGATTAGGGATACGTTTAATAGACGGGACAATTATACTATTACCAGCCCTTACGATTTTAATTTTAGCTCCGGAATATTTTCTGCCGATTAAACAAGTTGGAGCGAATTATCATGCTACGTTAGATGGACAACTTGCAATGGAGCAAATAGAAGAGATTTTACAGCAACAAAAAGAAATAGGAAAAAAAGAATCAAATGTAGGTCTAATATGGAATTCCTCTAGTAACTTGAATTTACAAGATGTAAAAGTAAAGAGTGATGAATCTGAAAAAGCTATATTAGAGGGAATTGATTTTACTTGGAAAGGCACCGGCGCTATAGGTGTAATTGGTGAAAGTGGAGCAGGAAAATCAACGTTAATCGACGTATTAGCGGGATTTTTAACTCCTTCGGGTGGCAAGATGATTGTAAATGGTGTGGAAATTGACGGGGCTACTCGTGAAGAGTGGCAAAAGAATATTGCTTATATTCCGCAGCAACCTTATATTTTCCCGCTTTCATTAAAAGATAACATTTGTTTTTATGAAACAAATACAACTGATGAAGAAGTGGAAAGAGTTATTAATGAAGTTGGTCTTCGTTCACTCGTTACATCCCTTCCGAACGGGATGTACGAAAGAATCGGAGAAGGTGGACGTATGCTTAGTGGCGGGCAAGAACAACGTGTCGCTATGGCGCGTGCACTTTTAAGTAAAAAACCAATCATTTTATTAGATGAACCTACGGCGCATCTTGATATTGAAACTGAATTTGAAATAAAGCAATCGATGTTACGTCTGTTTGAAGGTAAGTTAGTATTTCTTGCAACACATCGTCTGCATTGGATGAAACAAATGGATCATATTTTTATTTTAAATAAAGGGAAAATTAAAGAAAGTGGAACGTATGAAGAACTGTTAAAGAAAGAGACATTACATTTTCATAGGGAAGAGAGGAGAGAGAAATGAGTAACTGGGTTAAACCTTATATACAGCAAAATAAAGGTAGAATGACTTTAACTATTTTCCTTGGGCTTCTTGGAGTTAGTTCAGGTGCGATGTTACTTTTTATTTCAGGTTATTTAATCTCTAAATCTGCTCTTAGACCAGAAAATGTAATGGCTGTATATGTTCCGATTGTTGCAACACGTGCGTTTAGTATAGGGCAAGCTGTTTTCCATTATATAGAGCGTTTAGTGGGACATGATGTCGTACTACGCATATTAGAACGAATGAGAACGAAACTATACAGAATAGTAGAACCACAGGCGTTATTTTTCCGTTCGCGATTTCAAACGGGTGATGTGTTAGGCGTACTATCCGAAGATATAGAGCATTTGCAAAACCTATATTTACGTACAATATTCCCTAGTATATTAGCACTAGTTGTATATAGCATTTTCGTACTTGTTATCGGTACATTTGACTTCGTATTTGCACTGATTGCTGGTTGTATGTTAGCTATTATCGTTTTTCTTCTTCCATTCGTATCATTACTATTGATGAGGCGACATCATGTTACTTTAAAGCAGGGAAGAAGCCGTTTGTATCAACAACTAACAGATGCAGTCTTTGGATTATCGGATTGGCAGGCAAGTGGTCGAAAAGATGAATTTATTAATGAGTATGTAGAGCAAAATGATCGATTGTTAAAAACAGAGAAGAGATTGAAACGCTGGTATCATATTCGAGACAGTCTCATTCATTTAGTAGTAGGTATTGTAGTTATTTCAATGATTATATGGACTGGGAATGAAGCGGCAAGTGAACAGATTGCACCTACAGTTATCGCGGCCTTCGTATTAATGACTTTATCTGTAACGAATGCGCTTATTCCGATTTCAGATGCCGTCGATCGAATCCCATCTTATGTAGAATCTGCTCATCGTCTGAATCGTGTAGAAAGTGATAGTGTTTTACATGATGAAATGGATTTGCATGAAGATAAGGATTACGGTGCACCAAAACATGTAGATATTGAACTGAATCATGTATCGTATAGTTATCCAGACAGTAACGAGACTGTATTAAAAGATATATCGTTACAAATAAAAGCAGGAAAAAAAATTGCCATTTTAGGTAGAAGTGGGACAGGGAAATCTACTTTACTAAAATTGTTAACAGGGGCGTTAAGTCCGGTACATGGACAAGTTTTATTGAATGGTGAACAAGCGCATACGAATCTTTTATCCAAATATATTTCCGTATTAAATCAAAAACCGCATTTGTTCGATACGACAATTGGAAACAATGTGCGAATCGGTAAACCAGAGGCTAATGATGAAGAGATATGGAACGCTTTAGAGAAAGCACAATTAGCTTTGCATATCGCTTCTCTTCCAGATGGATTACAAACAAAAATGCATGAAATGGGGAAGAGATTTTCTGGTGGAGAAAGACAAAGGGTTGCTTTTGCTAGAACGCTTATGCAAGAAGCGCCGATTATTGTACTTGATGAACCTACTATCGGGTTAGATCCAAAGACAGAGTTATCTTTAATAGAAACAATGTTTTCTGCAACGGAAGAAAATACAGTCATTTGGATTACGCATCATCTTGTAGGAATTGAACATGTAGATGAAGTTATATTCCTTGATCATGGTCAAATTGTAATGCAAGGAAGTCATGAGCAATTACTTAAAGAAAATGAGAGATATCGTATGCTTTATGAGCTAGATAAAGGAATATAATTTGATTAAGTACTTATCGTAAAAATAGCTGCACCTTATGGTGTAGCTGTTTTTTGTTAAGAAATATATATTCATTTCAACGTATAGATTTATTTGGCTCAATACTGTTTTAGGATGGTAATCATTATGAATGGAAAGCTGTAAATCAAATGTCTGTATTATTGAATGTGTATATATAGGAGTGAAAAGTAGGATATTTTGTTACGAGCTTGCATAAAAGTATAAAGGTTCCATACGGTTTTAGTCATGTGATTTTGTGTCGCGTATATAAATAATATGCGAAAAGGTGGAGGAATAAGATGAGAGGTCCTTTTGAAAAAAGTAAAGAGGCGATAGATCGAATGCCATTGGTGAGTGTATTAATTCCTACTTATAATCGTCCTCACTACTTTGAAAAAGCATTATGTAGTGTGTTAGAACAAACATATCCTAACATAGAAATTATTATTGGAGATGATAGTACGAATGACGAAACAGAAAAGGTATTACAAAAATATTTGTGTAAGTATTCAAATATTAATTATATAAAAAATAGCTCAACTCTAGGGCAATTTGAAAATGCACTTATGTTATGTAATGAGGCGAACGGCGAGTATATTAACTTTTTAATGGATGATGATATATTTCATGTTAATAAAATTGAAAAAATGATGAAATATTATGTCAATGATTTAAATCATGAAATTAAGCTCGTAACATCCCATCGTCAAGTAATTGATGATGAAGAGAACGAATTAAGACATATTTATTCAACAGTACGTCTATTTGAAAATGACACAATAGTAGATGGGGTGGAATTAGCAAATAGGGTAATTGTAAATCAAAAGAATTATATAGGAGAACCTACAACGGTATTATTTCGTAAAAATGATTTGAAAGAACCGTATGGTATGTTTGATAAAAGGAGGTATCTATGCAACGTAGATATCGCCTCATGGTTATCCTTATTAAGTAAAGGAAAAGCAGTATATATAGCGGAGACACTTAGTTACTTCCGATTACATCCAGGTCAACAGTTAAATGAATCTAATAAACTTATGGATGGATTAGAAGATTTTTCACATAGTATTATAGTTGGAGAAAAATATGGTTTTTTAGCTAATGAAACAGAGTTAGACAAAGCAATAACTAATTTTCTAGACTATGCAAGAAGAATAGTTCCATCATCACTATTATATACATTAGATTTTTATCAACAAATTAAGCTAAAGAAAATTAATATAGAAAAGAAAAAACAATATATGAATTATAACTCTCATTTACCGAAAGTTAGCATACTTATTCCTGCCTACAATAAACCTCATTATTTGGAATTAGCTCTCAAAAGTGCTTTGAATCAAACATATGAAAATATTGAAATAATAATTTCTGACGACAGTACGAACGTTGAAGTTCACGCGATGATCCAACCATATTTACGTGAATATGAATGCATTACATATGTTAAAAGTGAAACCCCATTAGAAGCTGAGAACTTTAATAAATGTATAGAACTTGCAACTGGAGAGTATATAAACTTTTTATTAGATGATGACTTGTTTCATCCTGAAAAGATTAAAAGAATGATGAATTGTTTTTTTAGAATAGAAAACATTTCGTTTGTGACATCATATCGGGAACTAATTGATGAGAATGGAGAGGTTTTACCACCATCAACATTGAATATGAAAATTGCCAAAGAAACTACACTTTTTGAAGGGAAAGAATTAGGGAATTATATGTTAAAAAACTTGAAAAATGTAGTTGGTGAACCTACAACAGTTCTGTTTAATCGGAAGTTTTTTGGAGGGGAGTTTGGTTGTTTTAAGGGGAAAGCTTATTCTGCTATTCATGACATTGCAACATGGCTCGATATGATGAAGAAAGGTAGAGTCGTTTATATACAGGAACCTCTTAGTTATTTTAGACAGTATAGTGGACGAAAGCAAAAGCAGTTTATATTCATGACAATTGAGGAATGGATTGAATTAATAATAGATGCATATAATAGTGGATTTTTAAATGATGAGCAAGATTATAAAGAGTGCTTGACTTATTGTTTGGAAAATGCGGTGTTCATAATGAAAGATGCAGTAAGAGGTGGGCAATTAAATGAAATTGATAATGGAAAGATAGAGAAGGCACTAAATAAGGTAGTTACTCGTATATTTGAGAAAGAAGTATGTTATTGTCAATATTGCAATCAACAATTTGCAAAATTTTCCCCTTGGCCAGCACATTACGATTTTCCAAAATATAAATTCGAGATGTGGAATAAAGATACGGGGATTTGTCCGGTATGTGATTCGATGGATCGTGAACGGTTATATCGTGTTTATATTGAAATGGAAACTGATTTATTAAGTGGAAATGATACTGTACTTCATATTGCACCGGAAGCAAAGGTAAGAGGATGGTTTAGTCAGTATAAAAACATTACATATGTATGTGGAGATATTGAACCGAAGGATCCGTTAATGAAAGAAATAGATGTTACAAGAATTGTATATGAAAATAACACATTTGATGTGATTTTATGTAACCATGTATTAGAACGCGTTTTCGATGATGAAAAAGCGATGCGAGAGTTATATAGAATATTAAAGCCAAATGGATGGGGAATTATTCAAGTGCCAATCGTAATGAATGTAGATTCTATTATAGAGAATGAATTAATTGTAACACCGAAATTAAGAAAATTAGCTTTTGGTCATGAAGATCATGTAAGAATTTATAATCAATCAGGATTTATTCAACGATTAATGAATGCAGGATTTAAGGTGGAACTGTATAACGTAGCTGAAAAACAAGGAATGAAAAGCGCTAAGAAATTTGGGTTATCTGAAACAGATATGCTCTATATTGTCCGAAAATGATAGGCAAGAGATGTGTATTGAGGGGGAGTGATATCCCCCATCTACAGGGGGAAAGGACCTTTAAAACAACGTTTTGAAGAAGCGTTCATTCTTTAAAAAAAGAATGAATGCTTCTTATTTTAATTATAGAGCAGCGTGTATCGTATTTTTAGGTTTTAAATTTAGTTGACCAAGGCAATACTGAGCCATAGTGAATGTAAAGTTGGAGGGCGAGTGTATATGTTTGATGAGGATGGGATTGTTTTAATTATGGAACCAGCTGATGAAAGAAACTTGAGGAGATTTATTTTTACAGTGCCAAAGTCAGTTTATGAAAAGAAGGGGCTGTCATTACACTATGGAACAGCTATAGGACAAGGATATATGGATATAATTGAAGATATTATTAGCGTACATATAGAAATTGATGTTGTAACAATAATAGGGCATGTAAGTGGGTAAATTGCTATTTGAAAAAAGGTTATAAGCAATTAAGCTAGAAGTTATGAAGGGAAGCTTACAGACAATTATAAAGACGAAGGGAGTCTAAAATGAAAATAAAATCAATTTTATTAGTATTGATAGTTTCAATTGGTTTAATAGGTTGTTCGATAGTAGAGGAAGGAAAGAACTCATTAGATTATGCTCAAAAGGCAACAGACTATGTGAATGAAATAAGCGCATTTGCACATGAAGCTCCGGCGTTAGCGGAAAAGGCTGTTAATGATAAAGAAGCCCGAAAAGAATTGGAAGCGAAGCTAAATGAAATTAAACAAGATATACCAGCTTTTAATGAATTAACACCACCAGATGTTGCGAAGGATCTTCACCAACAAATCGTCGGATATAATGAAAAGTTAAATACATTAATTGATACGTCTATGAAGAAGGTAGAGGAAGGGAAAATTGATGTAGAGCAATTTAAAAACTCTGAGCTTATGCAGACGATGGATCAAGTGCGAGATTTGAAAGATAAGATACAAAATTTAGGTCAATAATGAAAAGCTCCGTTTTTCATAAACGGAGCTTTTCATTGTTTTCTAACGGTAAGTTCATTATATTTTCTTCCTATAATATAAGTGTGCTTAGACCGTCCATTTTTCTAAAATATGTATCGTTTTATTGGTCGCATCCAGCTTAATTGGAATACCTATGGGCATAGTGATCATTGGATGCGTATGACAACAATCAAAGTCAGCTAGAAAAGGGATTCTTTGATTTTGTAGTACTTCTAATAGTATTTCGTAAGGTTTTCGATTCGTACCGCAATCATCAAATTGCTCATGTTTTCCAAGAATGATACCAGAAACTTTATCAAATACTCCGTTAAGTTTAAGTAAGGAAAAGCTTCTTTCAATAGTAGCTGCATCTTTTGAGCTATCTTCAATAAATAGAATATCACCTTCTTGAATAGATGGCATATAAGGACTGCCCCAAATTCCTTGTATTGTATTTAAGTTCCCGCCAATCATACGCCCAGTAGCTTGTCCATTCGTTATAGAAATCCAATTATTTGGTCTAAGTTCTTTTTCTTTCACTTTTTCTTCCCAATTAATAAATTCATCTGACCAAAATAACGGTTGCTTTATATTGTAAGGAAGAGGTTGATCGTTTAGTAATGTTTCTGAAAAATATTTGTATGTGTCATCTACAAAAGGCTCAAATTCTCCAAAAGAAGGAACGAGTGCAGGACCGTAAAATGTAGGAGTTCCTGTTTTTGCATAAATTCCTAGTAATAAAGCTGTTACGTCTGAATAGCCAATCATTATTTTAGGGTTATTATGAAAAGCATCATAATCGATATAAGGTAATAATGAATTGGAATTCATCCCACCAATTGTTGACATGATACAAGAAATATTTGGATTTCTTATCAAATCATTTAGTTCATCAGCACGCTCTTGTATGCTGCCAGAACGATAATAATCATATTGATTTGTAAGTGAACCTTCCAATATATGAAACCCTTTCTGTTTTAAGTAAGATTTTGCTCGTTCAAACCTTTTTGGGGAAGTGTAGGTTGCTGGTGAAGAGGGCGAATAAATCCCAATAGTATCACCGTATTTTAATGGTTTTGGAAGTATCATTTGTATGAATCCTTTCTATTAAATAGTTTGTTTATGGATTTATCATTGAATATTCTTATATTTCAGTATTCATAGTGTAACATAAATAGATTGAAATAATAATTGTTGTATATGAATAAATATACTTTTTACCTTGACGATATGCAGGAATTGTTGTTATGGTTGACTGTGAGTGTATAAAAGGTTTGCTAAAGGAGTTTTGAAATGAATCGGTTGAAATGGGGAAGAGTAACAATCCTATTAGTCATTATTTTAGGGATATGTTGGTTCTTATTCCAAGGAACTCAAAAGAGTACAACAAATGTAGAGGGACCACCTTTACAAGTGGCAGAGCTACCTAAAACTGGGTTAACTGAAAAAGTAGTTCCGTCAAAGTACATCCCACCAAAAGTTGATGCAAAAGCAGCTATGATTATCGATGCGAGTAATGGAGATGTTATTTATCAACATAACGAAAATGAAGCTTTTGCGCCAGCTAGTATGTCTAAGATGATGACAGCGTACCTTTTATTAGAGAGTGTACATAATGGGAAAGTTCGCTGGGAAGATCCGGTGAAAATGAGTGAGAAAGCAGCGCAAACAGAGGGTGCGAGAATCCCAGTCCAAGTGAATGACACATTGACTGTGAAAGACTTGTACCATGCATTAATGATTGAATCAGCAAATAATTCGGCGGTGGCGTTAGCAGAACATATGGCAAAGACGGAGAAAGATTTCGTTCAACTTATGAATGCAAAAGCGAAACAGTTAGAAATGTCGGAACATGCTAAATTCGCAAATGCATCAGGGCTACAAGAGCCTGATGGAAGTGAGACTAAGATGACAGCTGCCGATGTAGCAAAACTGGCGTATCATCTTATAAAAGATTATCCGGAGATATTAGAAGTGACTCACTTACGTCAAAGTCAGTTAGCATTTAATAATATTAATGTTATCAGTACAAATGACATGCTAAACAAAAATAATAAAAGTTTATATATAGAAGGAATAGACGGATTAAAAACAGGATTTACAGATAGTGCAGGGTACTGTTTTACAGGTACTGCAAAACAAGGAGATACTCGAATTATTACAGTAGTCATGGGGACTTCAAGTAAAACAAAACGTTTTACAGAGACGAATAAGTTAATGTCATATACATTTGGATTAGTTAATTAAGTAAAATGCTAAGTTAGAACATTACATGAGGAAGGCAGTTTATTGTTACTTATTTTTAGTAACGATAAACTGCTTTTTTATTTAAAACACGGGAAGTAAAAAGGTAAAAAATGTGAGAGTTATTATTTGAGTTTATCAATGTTTGTTGATAGTATAAAGTTATAAACTTATTAATAATAAGTTTGAAGGGGCGTTGTATGATGTATACATATGAAATAGCCTCAATTGAAAATTGGAGGGAATTATGATGGCAAAAGATTTTTACTCAGCAATTGAAGACAGAAGATCTATTTATGCAATTAGTAAAGAGCAAGTAGTTTCTGATGAGAAAATTCAAGAAGTGATTTATCATGCTGTAAAACATACACCTTCAGCTTTTAATTCTCAAAGTGCTCGTGTTGTTGTTTTATTAGGAGAACAACATGATAAATTATGGGATCTTACGAAAGAAACGTTACGGAAAATTGTACCTGAAAATAACTTTGCACCTACAGAAGAAAAAATGAATGCATTTAAAAGTGGTTATGGAACGGTTTTATACTTTGAAGACAGTGAAGTAGTGGAAGGGCTTCAAGAAAAATTTGCACTATATAAAGAGAACTTTCCAACTTGGTCACAGCAATCCTCAGGGATGTTACAATTTGCAATTTGGACAGCTTTAGAAATTGAAGGATTTGGTGCTACATTGCAACATTATAATCCATTAATTGATGAAAAAGTAAGAAAAGAATGGGATGTTCCAGAAAACTGGAAACTCACTGCGCAAATGCCATTTGGTAAACCAGTAGTACTTGCTGGCGAAAAAGAGTTCCAACCATTAGAAAATCGTGTGAAAATTTATAAATAAGGTAGAAATTATAAAAGGTGAACAGGGATACGACCTGTTCACCTTTTATTATCCCGCATTAACGGCCCGCAAACGCCCGATTGGTGAAGGATAATAATTAGTGGGATTTTTTTGTTGGCTATTTTTCATCTGATTTTCCAATTCTTTTTTACGTGTTTCAATAGTTGATATTTTTTGTAATGTTATAAATGAAACGAACTGAATAGAGGCGTAGTATAGTTCTATATTTTTGTTTATGTGATCGTCTATTATGTTTTTCACAAATGCACCTCCTTGTTCATTACTAGTAAGACTACAATCTGGAATGATAGAAGTCGGCAGTCCTTAAATTCCCATTGTACATCTCTTTGTTGATAAGAGTTTCATATTATATGATTATACAAATGATAACAGGGATATTTCAAAAATTCCATAGTTAGTAAAAAATAGTCAATGGAGTGTGTAATTTCTTTAACATAGAATGAGGTTTTGAGAACCAAATCTTACAATTCGTCAAATTATTTAAAAAACATAAATCGTATAGGAAATTAGTTTTCTAAAAATATTATACTATTGATTAATTAAGTAATTTTTGCCATGATAAGAGTACGCTTCATGTAATTCATTTTATCAAGGAAACATATAATTTGTTTTGTATTCGTTAATAAAATTTTTTTATTGGATAGAAAATAAGTATTCTATATTAAGATAATGAATGAAATGTCGAATTTTCATGCAATACATAAGGGATTTGAAGAAAATCGTTGCAAAATTACTATATTTAATGATAAAGTTCACATGAAGTTCACACGAAATTCACTTCGTTCATTTAAAATGAACTACGTGTGAAAAATAAAACTCTTGCTAAAAAATGGAACTGGATGAATATTTTACTTTGATAATATTGTAAAGTATTAAAGTTTTAAGTTTTTTTAAGAGGATAGTAGGGAAAGGAAGTAAAGACAACTTATGAAAAAAGTAATTGCAGGTTTAGCAGCAGCTTCAGTAGCAGGTGTTGCAGTTCCAGGTATGGATTCTGCTCATGCACAAGTTTCGAACGAAGCGC
This sequence comes from Bacillus cereus group sp. N12, assembly GCF_016483575.1. NCBI lineage: Bacteria > Bacillati > Bacillota > Bacilli > Caryophanales > Bacillaceae > Bacillus > Bacillus cereus group sp. N12. Next base: position 46,263 of record NZ_JAEHBO010000005.1, on the reverse strand, counting down.
TAAAAGAAATTAATGGACAAACTCAAACACAAACTCAAACGACTGTAACTGAAACAAAAAAAGTAGAAACAACTTCTGAATTAAAATACACAGTAACTGCTGATGTATTAAATGTTCGTTCAGGTGCTGGTACAGGACATAACGTTATTTCTAAAGTAAAACAAGGTCAAGTACTACAAGTAATTGGACAAGAAAACGGTTGGTTCAAAGTAAGTGTAAACGGCCAAACAGGTTATGTAAGTGGTGACTTCGTAACAACTGGTGGTAACAAAGGAACAACTGTTCAACAAGGAACAGGTACTTATACAGTAAACGTTTCTTCACTTAACGTACGTACAGGCCCAAGTACTTCTCATACAGTATTAGGTTCTGTAAATAAAGGGAAAACAGTACAAGTTGTAGGTGAAGTACAAGATTGGTTTAAAATCAACTTCAACGGTGGAACTGGATACGTAAGCAAAGACTTCGTAACAAAAGGTGGTTCTGCTGTATCTAACGAAACACAAAAACCAACTACAAACAACAACAATACTACTACAGTTCAAACTGGTGGTTCTTATGTTGTTAACACTGGTGCTTTAAAAGTACGTACAGGCCCAGCTACATACAATGCTGTAATTGGTGGGGTAACAAACGGTAAAGTATTAAACGTTACTGGCGCAGAAAATGGTTGGTACAAAATTAACCATAATGGCCGCACAGGTTACGTAAGTGCAGACTATGTTAAGTTTGTAAAAGGCGGAGTGACTGATGGTAACCAAGGTTCTAACCAAGGTTCTAACCAAGTACAAAAACCAACAGCACCTACAGGTGGAGATACGTCTTCAATCGCTGGATTCGCTAGATCTTTAAATGGTTCACCATACAGAACTGCTGGTACAACACCTGCTGGTTTTGACTGCAGTGGATTCATTCACTACGTATTAAATCAAACTGGTCATAAAGGCGCTCGTCAAACAGTTGCTGGATACTGGAGCTCTAAAACAAAAACTAGTAATCCACAACCAGGTGATTTAGTATACTTCCAAAATACTTATAAACCAGGTCCTTCTCACATGGGTGTTTACTTAGGAAACGGTCAGTTCATTAGTGCAGAAACTGATGCAACTGGTGTACGTATTAGTTCTGTAAGCAACTCTTACTGGAGCAAGCACATTTTAGGTTACACAAAAGCATACTAAGAAAAAGTATTTTATACTTTTCGTATAGAGAAAAGGCTTTCCAAGGAAACTTGGGAAGCCTTTTTATAGTTGAATAAATTGGAAGTTTAGTAGTTTTTATTTTAAATTTCCATTTAAAAATCGATCATATAAGTCATGAAAATAGTTAGGACGAAATAAGTTCGCAGCATGTCCTGCTAAAGGTATTTCCTTATATAGAACGTTTGGCAAAATAGATTTTAAATCGAATAGGCAAGATTTATAGAGATGATCTTGTTCACCCATTACCCATAAAATAGGGTGGGGAAGTGATTTTAATTTAGATTTTAAATCGAATTCTAACCGGTGTCGTAATGATTGGGCAATTATGGATGAATGTAATTGTAATCCGAAACGGTAGTAAATATTTCTTGAAATGACTGCGAACGGATTCGCTTTTAGTATACCACTTGGAAAAATAGTATTTGCGTATTGAGAGAGCCATTTAGAGTATTCGTCTCCTCGCTTTTCCCAAAATTTTTGAAATACGTTATATAAAAGGGATGGATTATTATAATGTCCACCAATATGACAAATGCTTAATACCTTTTCCGGGTGCATTTGTGCAAAAATTGTAGAGATATAACAGCCATAGCTTAAAGCGCAAATATGAGCCTCTGTAATACCTTCTTTTTCATATAATTTCAATAATTGATCTACGAGGCGCTGTAATGAAAATTCAATAGCTTCTCCTTTATCGTCTCCGTGACCTAATAAGTCATAAGTTATAATGTTGTAGGAGGCAGAAAATCGTTTATGCTCTTTTTTGAAGGCACGACGATTGCCAACTAAGCCGTGAATAAAAATGATTGTTTCCTTTTCAGAATGTATATTTGTTTGCAAAAAGGATACTCCTTTCAATAACTGGAGATTTATATAGTATTTTAAATTAGTTATCTATAATTCACATACAATAATATTAAGTACCAGGTAATAATATCAGATGTTTATATCTGTTGTAAAGATGAGTTTTTATGTATATTTTGTAAAAATAGAAAAAGTGTGTTTACATTCAGTTTACATTTGTACTGTATTCTAGTTTTAGAAAGAGCAGTTTGGCTTAACACGAGGAGATGAACAGGAATGGAAGTTAGAAATGAAATGAAGAAAAAAGGAAGTTGGAGGCAGTTTTTACGCCTTATTCGAGATACAAATCCTCCGAAAGGGATTCTTGTTTTTGCATTGTTAATGAGTTTGCTTTCTACAGGAGCGAGTTTATTTATTCCGATGTTAACAAAAGGATTAGTAGATAATTTTTCGCTTTCGTCAATTAGTACAGGACAAATTGTTGGGTTAGTTGCCTTCTTTGTCATGCAAACCATTGCTGCAGGATTGTCTATTTATTTACTAAATTATATTGGGCAGAAGATTGTAGCTGGACTGAGAGAACGTTTGTGGAAAAAGGTGCTTGTTTTACCAGTATCTTATTATGATCAAAATAGAACAGGCGATACGATTAGCCGTATGACAAATGATACAGGTGTTGTGAAAACATTAATTTCTGAGCACTTGTCAAATTTATTAACAGGCGGTATTTCAATTGTTGGATCATTAATTGTATTATTTGTTTTAGATTGGAAAATGACAGCTTTACTCTTAACGGTTATTCCGTTGTCTGTATTAATTTTAGTTCCTCTTGGACGAAAAATGTATAAGATTTCAAAAGCGCTTCAAGATGAAACAGCATCTTTTACAAGTGTGTTAACACAGGTGTTATCAGAAATTCGTTTAGTGAAATCTTCAAATACAGAAAAAAGAGAATATGAGACAGGTAATACAGGGATACAAAAGTTATTGCAATTTGGTTTAAAAGAAGGAAAAGTGCAAGCATTAATTTCACCAGTTATGTCGTTTGTTTTAATGGCACTGCTTGTTATTATCGTAGGCTATGGTGGAATGCGAGTTTCTAGTGGTGCATTAACAACAGGTGAACTTGTAGCATTTATTTTATATTTAGTTCAAATTATTATGCCAATGAGCCAGTTATCTATGTTCTTTACACAATTCCAAAAGGCAATTGGTGCAACGGAAAGAATTAATGCGATTTTAGAATATGAAGTAGAAGATCATGAAACTGGTGTGAAGGTTTCGAATGCTAAGCAGTCGATAGTTCTTGAAAATGTACATTTTGAGTATAACGAAGATGAGAAAGTATTGAACAATATTGATTTCACAATTGAATCTGGAAAAGTAACAGCGATTGTAGGTCCAAGTGGTAGCGGAAAAACAACTTTATTTTTATTATTAGAACGTTTTTATGAGCCAACTGGTGGTGCTATTAAATTAGGAAAAGAATCAATTACGAGCTATTCATTGCAGTCATGGCGACGTCAAATTGGTTATGTATCACAAGATAGTCCGTTAATCGATGGAACGATTCGTGATAATATTTGTTACGGTGTTGAGGGCGAAGTGACGGATGCAGAAATTGAAAAAGTAGCAGCTATGGCATATGTTGATGCATTTATTCATGATTTACCAAATGGATATGCAACAGAAGTTGGAGAGCGCGGTGTGAAGCTTTCTGGAGGACAAAGACAGCGAATTGCGATTGCCCGAGCATTACTTCGAAATCCGCAAATTCTTATGTTAGATGAAGCAACTTCAAGTCTAGATAGTAAATCCGAGTCTGTCGTTCAAAAGGCATTAAATAACTTAATGAAAGGCAGAACAACTTTAGTTATTGCACATAGGCTTTCTACGGTTGTAGATGCGGATAAAATTATCTTTATTGAAAAAGGGAACCTTACAGGAAGCGGTACGCACGATGAATTATTACGTACACATGACATGTATCGCGAGTTTGCAACGCAACAATTGAAAATTAAAGAGGGTGCATTATAAAATGAATAATCAGTGGAGGTTGTACGCCGCTGATTATTCATTTTTAAAAAATATAAAAGATGCTTAGTAGAAAGGAAATGGTTCCTTTGATACCTAAAATTTTAATAGTAGACGACGATCCACATATTAGAGAACTCGTTTCTGTTTTTTTAGAGCGGGAAGGCTTTCAAACATATGAGGCAATTGATGGCATAGATGCACTTAGGAAAATGGACGAAGTAAAAGTCGATATGGTTATTCTTGATATCATGATGCCGAATATGGATGGATATGATGTATGTTTTGAATTAAGAAAATACTATGATATCCCGATTCTTATGCTAACTGCCAAAGGGGAAACATCTCAAAAAGTAAAAGGTTTTCACCTTGGAACAGATGATTATCTCGTAAAACCATTTGATCCTATAGAATTAGTAGTGAGAGTAAAGGCGTTACTGAAACGTTACCAAATTACAGTATCGCAATCGATTCAAGTTGGAAATGTACTGTTAAACCGTAAAACGTTTGAAGTGACACTGGGGGAACAAACGGTTACGTTACCGCTAAAAGAATTCGAGTTACTTTTTACATTAGGATCTAAGGCGGGAAGAACTTGTTCGAGAGAGCAATTAATTGAAGATGTATGGGGATATGATTTTGAAGGGAATGAACGTACATTAGATGTTCATATTAATCGGTTACGTGAGAAGTTCCAAGAAGAGAAGTCGAAATTTAGTATTAAAACGATAAGAGGTTTAGGGTATCGCCTAGAGGTAAGTAAATGAGAAAAAGAAAACAAATGAGTAAGTTGAAGATATTGAAAGTAATTGGAGCGGTATTAGCACTCTTTTCTTTTCTAACAATAATTTGGTCTATCGCATTTTATGTATCATCAAGTATTATAAATGCTCTTGAAATAAACGTATCGCCGTTTGTTACTTTTTTAATTAGTGATATGGTCGGCTTTGTATTTATCGTTCTTATTTGGGTATTGATCGGAGTATTAATGAGACCGAAGCGAGAGGCGATGATTTGGACTATTATTGAACCGATACAAAAAATTGCAAAAGGAGACTTCTCCGTAAAAATACGAAATGAAGAAAAGTATGATGGAGAAATTGGTGTGCTCGTAAAAAGTATAAATGATATGACAGATGAACTGAATGCGATGGAGAAAATGCGTCAAGAATTTGTATCGAATGTATCGCATGAAATACAGTCGCCATTAACTTCTATAAAAGGGTTCGCTAGAGCACTACAAGATAATAATCTTGCTGAGGAAAAAAGAAAGCATTACCTTACCATTATTGAAACGGAAACGACGAGATTATCTAAACTAAGTCAAAATTTACTGAAACTAACTCTTTTAGAATCGGAAGAGTATACACCAGAAAGAGTGACTTATCGATTAGATCAACAATTAAAGCAAATTGTATTAAATAGTGAACCGCTCTGGGCTGAAAAAGAAATTGAGTTAGATCTTGATTTAGAGAAAGTGCATATTACTGCCGACCAAGAAAGTATGAGTCAAGTGTGGATTAATTTAATTCATAATAGTATTAAATTTACTCCAAGCGGTGGTACGATTACAATTCGGTTAAAAGAACATGAGACAGTAGTGCAAGTGCATATTCGTGATTCGGGGATTGGAATATCAGAAGAGCAGAAGCAGCATGTTTTTGAGCGTTTTTATAAAGCAGATTCGTCCCGAAATCGTGCTTATGGAGGTAGTGGCTTAGGTTTAGCCATTGTAAAAAAAGTACTTGATCTTCATGAAGGAGAAATAAAAGTTGAGAGTGAGGAAGGGAATGGTACAGAATTTATTGTGTGTATTCCTAAATATGAAGAAAAGTAGTGTTAGGTGGAAAGATTTCTAACACTATTTTTCTTTAAAAAGGTATATATAGCTACTATAGTTACTTACAAGTAACCTACGCACATGAAAGTGCATCATTGCCTTTTTACATAAACATAGATACACTTTTAATATGATAAACAACAGAGAAGATTAGGGAGTGTTATACTTGGCAGAATTATTACAAGGTAAAAATGCTTTAATTACAGGAGCAGGTAGAGGTATTGGTCGTGCTGTAGCGATCGCATTAGCGAAAGAAGGCGTAAATGTAGGTCTTTTAGCTCGTTCAGAAGAAAACTTAAAATCTGTAGCGAAAGAAGTGGAAGCAGAAGGCGTAAAAGCTGTTATTGCGACTGCTGATGTATCTTCGTATGAAGAGGTAACGACTGCAATTGAAACGTTAAAAAACGGTTTAGGGTCTATCGATATTTTAATTAATAACGCTGGTATTTCTAAATTTGGTAAGTTTTTAGAATTAGACGTTGCTGATTGGGAAAAAATCATTCAAGTAAACTTAATGGGTGTATACTATGCAACTCGTGCCGCTTTACCAAGCATGATTGAACAACAATCTGGTGATATTATTAATATTTCATCTACAGCAGGACAAAAAGGCGCGCCTGTAACAAGTGCATATAGTGCTTCTAAATTTGGTGTTCTTGGCTTAACAGAATCGTTAGCGATGGAAGTTCGTAAACATAACATTCGTGTAACGGCTTTAACTCCAAGTACAGTAGCAACTGATATGGCTGTAGATTTAGGGTTAACTGATGGAAATCCTGATAAAGTAATGCAAGCAGAAGATATTGCAGAGTTTATCGTAGCACAGCTGAAATTAAATAAACGTACATTTATTAAATCAGCAGGACTTTGGTCTACTAATCCGTAAGGGCTACATGTATTAACAAAGAAGGGACATCTATTCTGTAATGGAGTGGGTGTTCCTTCTTTATTTTTTGTATATAAAACGGAATTTTCGGTATAATCAAGTGTGAATGGTAGAAAAGCATAAAAAAACTTTAAGGGGATGGTATATACATGAGTACGATTGAGAAATGGTCGGCTGTTGATCAATATATGAGTGATGTATTAATACCAAAAGATTCTACATTAGAAGAAGTCCTTCAAGCGAATGCTGCAGCAAATTTGCCAACACATGATGTATCGCCAACGCAAGGGGATTTTTTACAACTATTAGTACAAATTCAAGGGGCTCGTAACATTTTAGAGATTGGTACTTTAGGTGGATATAGCACGATATGTCTTGCAAGAGCATTGCCATCTGGAGGGCGCATTGTTACATTAGAAGCAAGTGAAAAGCATGCCGAAATTGCACGTAGCAATATTGAACGTGCCAATTTGAATGATAAAATTGAAATACGAACAGGATTAGCACTACATTCTTTACAGCAAATAGAAAATGAGAAGTATGAACCATTTGATTTTATTCCGCATTAACGGGCAGTAAGACTCTCACCTCAAAGGTAGACTGGAGCAAAGAAGTTAGGTGGGAGATCAACTGCCCGTAAACGCCCGATTGGTTCAACTAATAATCAGTGGGGATAAACAAAATAATCCGACTTATTTTTGAATGGGCACTGAAACTATCACGCCCTGGTACCATAATTATTGGGAATAACGTAGTACGTGAAGGAGAAGTTATTGACAATACTAGCAGTGATTACAAGGGATACGTCGTTTCTATGAATTGATAGCTGCAGAGCCGCGTGTAAGTGCTACAGCGCTTCAAACTGTCGGAAGTAAAGGATATGATGGATTTGTAATGGCAGTCGTAAAAAAATGATGTAAGGGGATAAATAGAATGAAAAAGATGTTTGAAAAATTATAACGTGTAGCGTGTACATTACAGTTAACTCGTGGGCCTCCTATATACATAACACTATATTTTATATTAAAAAATTGGAGGTTTGTAAGTAGATGAGAACTGAAAAAGAAATGTTAGACTTAATTATAAATACAGCAAAAGAGGATGAAAGAATCCGAGCAGTCATCATGAATGGATCACGTGTAAATCCAAATGTGAAAAGAGATTGTTTTCAAGACTATGATATTATGTATGTTGTAAAAGATATGCAATCGTTTACGTCTAATCATAATTGGATTCATAGATTTGGAGAAATAATGATTGTCCAAATGCCGGAAGAAATGTCGTTACTTCCAGCAGATGAAGACGGTAAGTTTCCATATTTAATGCAGTTTATTGATGGGAATCGGATTGATTTAACGTTAGTTCCAGCTGAATTAATACATACATTCGTTGGACAAGATAGTTTAAGTAAACTGCTTCTTGATAAAGATAATTGTCTGGAAGAATTCCGACCAGCAAGCGATAAAGATTACTTAGTAAAAAAGCCTACAGAAAAAGAGTTTTTAGATTGCTGTAATGAATTTTGGTGGTGTAGTACAAATGTAGGAAAAGGGTTATGGCGCGAGGAGCTTTCTTATGCGAAAGGAATGCTTGAAGGCCCAATGCGAGATATGTTGGTTGTAATGCTAGAGTGGCATATTGGTATGAAAACAAAGTTTACAGCTAATGCTGGGAAGTTTGGGAAGTATTTCGAACAATATGTTGAAAAAGATGTCTGGGAGCAGTTTAAAAGGACATTTTCAAATGCAGAGTATGAAAATATTTGGGATTCATTTTTCATAATGGGTGATTTATTTAGGAAAGTTGCGAACGAAATTGCTAACACTTATGAATATCAATATCCGCAAGATGATGATAACAAAGTGACGAGTTATTTAAAGCATGTAAGAAAATTACCGAAAGATAGTAAAGTAATTTATTAAGTATATAAATCAGTAAGACTGTCCTAATTACGGACAGTCTTATTTTTGTTCAGGAATCAGAATTTCTCTAACAAAGTACAGATGAATCACATATGAAATTTTAGGGAGGTTTTTATCATGTATTATTTTTATTCACCAGAAATGTTCGTTCCATTTCCTTTAGGACTTAAACGTAATATTTCGTACGCTTATATGCCATATCATTCATTTTATTATGGAGACTATGTAAATGCGCTACCATACGCATTACATGTTCCTCAAAATTATGAAGCCCAAATGAAAGAAGAGGATCGTGGATCATGGACACCATTTTCATGGGTCGAAAAATATGCGTATGCATTTTCAGGACCATACAATAAAGCGGAAGTAGCTCTTACATTTGATGATGGACCAGATTTAGTATTTACGCCAAAAATTTTAGATAAGTTAAAACAACATAATGTGAAAGCTACTTTTTTCTTGCTCGGTGAAAATGCAGAAAAGTTTCCGAACGTAGTAAAGCGTATTGCAAATGAAGGGCATGTAATTGGTAATCATACGTATAGTCATCCAAATTTAGCGAAAGTAAATGAGGCTGAGTACCATAATCAAATTATAAAAACGGAAGAAATATTAAATCGGTTAGCTGGTTATGCACCGAAGTTTATACGTCCGCCTTACGGTGAAATACTTGAAAATCAATTGAAGTGGGCAACAGAGCAAAATTTTATGATTGTACAGTGGAGTGTCGATACAGTTGATTGGAAAGGGGTAAGTGCTGATACAATTACAAATAATGTGTTAGGGAATTCATTTCCAGGTAGTGTCATACTTCAGCATTCAACTCCAGGTGGACATTTGCAAGGATCTGTAGATGCGCTAGACAAAATCATTCCACAGTTGAAAACGAAAGGAGCACGCTTTGTAACACTTCCAAGTATGTTCCAGACATCTAAAGAGAGAAAATGAAAATGTTAATAATTGGAATATTGATAATTGTATAGTATAATGAAGGTGTAAATTAGGGGGTGGATATAATTGATGTATGCACTAGTAAACATAGGAATAAGCATGTTGATCGGTATTATATTTATATTTGCTGCACGTATTCTTCAAAAGAATCCACCGACAGATATTAACGCAGCGTATGGTTATCGGACGAAACGGTCTATGAAAAATAAGAAGTTATGGGATGCAGGTAACAGGTATAGTGCAGAAGTGATGAAACAAAATGGGTTCATTATGATGTTGATAGGAAGTGTTATTAGTATACTGTTTAGCTATCCCCATACAACGTTAGCGATAATGATCTTTATGTTAGTACTAATCATTCGCTTATTCATACGAGTAGAGAAAAGTTTGAAGACACTTGAGCAATAATGAAAAATAGGACTCCCGGCCAATATGGGTAGGGAGTCCTATTCTATTTATTAATCATTATTTTTTAGTAATTCTTTTCCTTTTTCAACAACAAATTCATAGTATGTAAGATCATACGGATAAATATCTTCAAATGTTATTGTAATTGGTTTATTGTTTAAAACAGAAATAGCCGAAAAAGATGAAATCTCTCTTTTTAATAGTTGTAGAAAAGCAGTTGCATGTACTTTCATCACATCGTCTACTTCATCACCTGGTGCAAATGGAAGAGGCTTTATTACGTTGTGAAAATACATATGACAAAACTCACGATCAGTAAGATTTGAAATTTCATAATCTATTTTATAGATTCCTTTGTATGCTAAATCAGTCGTTTGAAAGGAAAGCCCCAATTCTTCTTCAATTTCACGAAGGCCGCCAATTTGTACGTCTTCATCATGCATAATATGTCCAGCTGAAGTAATATCCCATATACCCGGAGTTTCTTTTTTATTTTTAGAGCGTAATTGGAAATATAAGAACATATCTTCATCATCTTTTTCTACAAACCAGCAATGGAATGTTTCGTGCCAATCACCGTCACGATGCACTTCATCACGTAATTTCTTTCCAAGTGTATTTTTTTCAGAATCAAATATCGTTAACCACTCTGTCATTTTAATTCCCCTTTCTGCAAATTTTATTATACAATAATCGTATTGAATTTTGGGAAAATAAAGAAAAAAAGGAGTGGTTATAAATGGGGATAGAAAGTAAGGAAATAAAATCGATTATTTCAACAGAGGAAGCATTACGACAAATATTGGGGCAACCAAGTGAGCGAGCTTTGAAAAAAGTTATTTCATCACTTGATCATCATTGTGTAGATTTTCTGTCTAAATCTCCTTTTCTAGTATTATCTACTGCAAATAAATTAGGAGAGTGTGATGCTTCGCCAAGAGGGGATGCACCTGGATTTGTATATGTATTGAATAAAAATAAAATTATCATTCCGGAAAGACCGGGCAATCGTCGTATAGACGCCATTTTAAATATTATTTCAAATCCGCACGTAGGGTTAATCTTTTTTATTCCTGGTCTTGGGGAAACACTCCGAATAAACGGTAAAGCATATATTACAAACGATGAAGAAATTTTGAAAGAGATGCAGGTGAATGGACGTAATCCGTTACTTGGAATTGTTGTTGAAATAGAAGAATGCTACATTCATTGTGCAAAAGCTTTTATTCGTTCTAAGATGTGGGATCCAGAATCTTGGTTAAATAAAAAAGGGTTACCTTCAGCAGCAAAAATGTTGTTGGAGCATGCGAAAGTGAATACTTCAGAAGAAGATGTTGCACGTTCTTTAGAAGAAAGTTATACGAAAAGATTGTATTAAAAATCCTTTATTAGTATAGTTTTAAAAGGAAGAGATCTACTCGTTTTAGAATGGAATACTTTTATGTGAAACATTAATTTACAAGTTGGGAAATTGCGAAATAGGTAAATAGATTGGCCGGCATAAAATATTATTGTGAAATATAATAAAAAATGATCTTGAAAATAGTTAATAAAAATAGGCTTGCTTTTTAAAAATTTGATAACTATAATAAGTTAACAAATAGACATGAACGAAAAAGTAATGACAAGGACACGAAATCATTTTTACGGTTTACAGAGAGGGAAGTCAAGGGTGTGAGCTTCCTAACACGAGAAATGATTTTACCACCTTTGAACTTCAATAGTGAAAGAGTAATCTAGTAATTATTGACGGTATCAGCCGTTATCTGAACTTGAGCAATCTAGGAGGAGATACGTCTAGATTGGAACAAGGGTGGAACCACGAAAACACATTCGTCCCTTTCCTAGGGATGAGTGTGTTTTTTTATGGCCTTAGAGATTGAAAATTTGAAATAATTAAAAAATGGTATTGATTTTGTTTTTTATGCGAGTATAATGAGTTAACAAATAAACATGAACGAAAAAGTAACGATAAGGACACGAAATCATTTTTACGGTTTACAGAGAGGGAAGCCAAGGGTGTGAGCTTCCTAACACGAGAAATGATTTTACCACCTTTGAACTTCAATAGTGAAAGAGTAATCTAGTAATTATTGACGGTATCAGCCGTTATCTGAACTTGAGCAATCTAGGAGGAGATACGTCTAGATTGGAACAAGGGTGGAACCACGAAAACACATTCGTCCCTTTCCTAGGGATGAGTGTGTTTTTTTATCCCGCATTAACGGTCAGTAAGACTCCCATCTCAAAATTTGGCAGATGCGAGGGAGTTAGATGGGAGATCAACTGTCCGTAAAAGCCCGATTGGTTCAACTAATAATCAGTGAGGAATGGACAAAATCTCCACTGATTAAAGTTTCACTTTATTACTTTGAAAGGAGGTGCTGTAACATGAAACGATTCGTACGTACGGAAATAACCACCACCTGCATGATTAAAAAGCAGAACAAGGTGATTGATAGAGATAAAAAATAAAATTGTAGGAGGAGATTAGAAGATGCATAACGTTATTAATGTTGGGGTGTTAGGATTAGGTACAGTCGGAAGTGGTGTTGTCCACATTTTGAAAGAACATTATAAAAAAATCGCAATTGATACAGGATACGAAGTGAAAGTAAAAACAGTCGTTGTACGTGATTTGGAAAAAGAACGCGATGTTTGTATTAATGGAATTGCAGTAACAAGTCATGCAGATGAAGTTCTAAATGATTCAAATATTGATATTGTAGTAGAGGTAATGGGCGGAATTGAAGAAGCAAAACAGCATATTGTTAAGGCTTTACGAAATAAGAAGCATGTCGTAACAGCAAATAAAGATTTAATGGCTGTATACGGTGCGGAACTTCTTCAATTAGCGAACGTAAATGATTGTGATCTATGTTATGAGGCAAGTGTAGCGGGTGGTATTCCAGTGTTAAGAGGATTAACAGACGGATTAGCTTCAGATCAAATTGAAAAAATAATGGGAATTGTAAATGGAACAACAAATTACATGTTAACAAAGATGAGTCAAAATGGATGGTCGTATGAAGAGGCTTTACAGGAAGCACAAAAATTAGGATTCGCAGAATCAGATCCGACAGCAGATGTAGATGGACTAGATGCGGCGAGAAAGGTAGCGATCCTTGCGAATTTAGGGTTTTCGATGAATGTTTCATTAGATGATGTGCAAGTGAGAGGGATTCGAAAGGTTGAAAAAGAAGATTTACAAATGGCTGAAAAGTTAGGATTTACTATGAAACTAATTGGTAAAGCGGAGAAACAAGGATCAGCTATTCATTTAAGTGTAGAACCGACTCTTTTACCAAGCCGTCATCCGTTATCAAATGTAAATAATGAATTTAATGCAGTGTATGTTCACGGTCAAGCAGTAGGGGAAGTGATGTTTTACGGACCTGGAGCTGGGAAGTTACCGACTGGCTCTGCTGTAGTAAGTGATATTATTTCGATTGTTAAAAATATGAATCAAGTTCCGAAAAATAAAAGTGCGTTAAAAGAACCAGTGCCGTATGAATTACAAGGAGATGAAGAAGTTGTTTCGAAATACTTCTTACGTATTTCATTACAAGATGAGCCAGGGATGTTGCAAAAAGTAACAGAATGTTTCGTTAATTATTCTGTAAGTTTAAAAGAAGTGATTCAATTACCTTTGAATCGTGAGCTTGCAGAAGTCGTTGTTGTGACACATCAAACTTCAAAATATCAATTCGAAAAAGTTTTAGGAGCAATAGAAGCTGTCGCAAGTGAAATAAACAGTTATTACATTATTGAGGAGGAAAAACAATATGTATAAAGGACTATTAAAACAGTATGCTGCTTATTTACCAGTAAATGAAAACACACCTGATGTCAGTTTAATGGAAGGGAATACACCTCTAATTCCATTATTAAATATATCAAAACAATTAGGGATTCACTTATATGGTAAGTATGAAGGAGCGAATCCAACAGGTTCTTTTAAAGATCGTGGTATGGTAATGGCGGTTGCTAAAGCGAAAGAAGAAGGTTCTGAGGCAATCATTTGTGCATCAACAGGTAATACATCGGCAGCGGCTGCAGCATATGCGGCACGCCTCGGAATGAAATGTATTATCGTAATCCCGGAAGGAAAGATTGCGCATGGAAAATTAGCGCAAGCAGTCGCTTATGGAGCTGAAATCATTTCAATAGAAGGAAATTTTGATGATGCACTTAAGGCTGTAAGAAACATTGCTGCGGAAGAGCCAATTACATTAGTAAACTCAGTGAACCCTTATCGAATTGAAGGGCAAAAAACAGCAGCGTTTGAAATTTGTGACCAGTTGCAAAAAGCGCCAGATGTTCTCGCTATTCCTGTTGGGAATGCAGGGAATATTACAGCATACTGGAAAGGGTTCTGTGAATATGAGAAAGAAAAAGGCTACAAAAAGCCAAGAATTCACGGCTTTGAAGCGGAAGGAGCAGCTGCAATTGTAAAAGGACATGTAATTGAAGAACCTGAAACAATTGCAACAGCTATACGTATCGGTAACCCAGCGAGTTGGTCATATGCAGTAGAGGCTGCTGAGCAGTCTCGAGGCGAGATAGATATGGTATCAGATGAGGAAATATTACATGCATATAGATTGTTAGCAAAAACGGAAGGGGTTTTCGCTGAGCCAGGATCAAATGCTTCATTAGCTGGCGTAATGAAACATGTTCAATCTGGAAAAATCAAAAAAGGAGAAACAGTAGTTGTGGTATTAACTGGAAATGGTTTGAAAGATCCTGATATCGCTATTTCTTCTAATAAATTAGACATTGCAAGTGTGTCAAATGATATAGAACAAATTAAAGATCATATTAAAGGGGTGATCATGTCGTGATACCACTAAGCGTTCGTATTCCTGCTAGTACAGCAAATGTTGGACCTGGATTTGATTCAGTAGGAATAGCTTTGTCATTATATTTAGAGGTTGTTGTAAAGGGAACAGCTGATAAATGGCAGGTAATACATTCCTTTGAAGATTCAATTCCGACAGATGATAAAAATTTAATCGTTAGCACGGCATGTAAAGTATGTCCTTCTTTATCACCCCATATAATAGAAGTTACTAGTAATATTCCGCTAACAAGAGGACTAGGAAGTAGTGCCTCAGCGATTGTAGCAGGAATAGAGCTTGCGAATCAACTTGCTAATTTGAACTTAACGACTGATCAAAAGGTTCAAATTGCTACAAATTTTGAAGGGCATCCAGATAATGTTGCAGCTTCTATATTAGGTGGAACTGTAATCGGAGCACTTGATGGAAAGAATGTTTCAGTTGTAAGGATTGAAAGTAAGGAATTAGGCGTAATTTCTCTTATTCCAAATGAAGAGCTAAATACAGATGAAAGTCGATCTGTATTACCAGAAATGTTTCCGTTTCATGAAGCAGTTAAAGCTAGTGCGATAAGCAACGTATTAGTAGCAGCATTATGCCAAAAGCGGTGGGAAGTTGTAGGTGAAATGATGGAAAGAGATCATTTTCACGAGCCATATCGTTTAGAACTCGTACCGTTATTACCATCTATTCGTAAATGCGCAAAAGAATTCGGTGCGTACGGCACAGCACTTAGCGGTGCGGGACCATCTATTTTTATATTAACGCCGTATGAGAAACGTCAAGAAATCGCTGAGCAATTAGCGAAAGTATTTACCGCTATGAAAGTATGTGAGCTTGAAATCGATCATAAAGGGATTACTGTAAATAAGGAAGAACATATTGGATTATAAAAAGAGCTAGCATCGCTAGCTTTTTTTGTTGTACATATACTTTAAATCAGCATATAAAATGAAAATGAGTATTGTATAATTCAGTAAAGAGCGTATTAATTTTGGAGGTGATTATATGAGTTCAAAAGAGTCATCAGAAGAAAAAAGAGAACGTATAAGACAAAGCGAGCTAAAAAATAACCCTACCGGATCTTTGAATGATGGGCTCAATAGAGCGGAATCAGGTAGCCCTGTTGATATGACAGGGGGCATGAATTGGAAAGGTACAGGGATATTAATTTTAGTGCTAGTTTTAGGATATATTATATACACTTACTTTTTCAGGTAAGGAAAGCCTAGTGAAACTTTAATTTGTTTAATCACATTATTTGTGAGAATAAAAAACAAGGATTAAAGTCCCTCTGTATTACATATTAAAAAATAAATTATAGTTATTTGAGAATTTTTTATACTCATAATAGAGTTAGCGTTATGCTAGCTCTATTATTTTTTGCCATATTCCTGTAACAAAGCCCCTGTATATTCAGGGATGGAGGTGCAGGAGATGAAAAAAATGATAGCGATATGTCTTCTTACAACTATGTCATTTTCGACTTTAGTCGGGTGTGATGTAAAAGGTAATAATGCTGTACAAGAGTCTAAAATAAAGAAAGCGACGTATAAAGATTTTACTTACGATGTAAATCCAGAGACTTTCACGTTAACTGTAGAACATGATGGTGTAAAGGAACAGGCATCGCAAGCTCTGCCGAAAATGAAGGTGTCGAATGTAAAAAAAGATAAGGATCGTACGTCGTGGGAATATCCAGATCAAAAAGTAAAAGTAAACTTAGAAAAGAAAAAAGACCACTTAAATATTGAAGTAGAATCGATTGGTGCAGAAAGCTTTACATGGCCGAAAGTACAGGCTGAAAATTATACACTTCCGTTATGGGAAGGTAAACAAATTCCAAGTAATGATGAGAATTGGAAGAAGTTTTTAAAGGATGATGCATATTCATTTGCTGAATCATTTTCTATGAAGTTTTTTGCATTAAATGGTTCGAAATATTCCATTGTATATATTGCGAATAATATATTTAATAATGAAGTGAAATTTCATTCGGATCCGAAAATAGGGTTTGATTTTATACATGAATTCCCGAGTATAAGTAAAAATAAAACATATGGTTTTCAATTATATGTCACAAATACTGATGCAGTAAGTATTGCTAAGCTGTATAAGGATAACATTATGGAAAAAGGTGAATTTAAAACATTACAAGAAAAGGCAAGAAGAAATAAAGAAATTGAAAAACTTTATGGAGCGGCTCATTTTTATTTTTGGAATCAAAATGGTTTATCAGCAAGTAATGTAAATTGGCCGAAGTTAAGAGAGCAAATAAATAGCCCAGTGTTTAGTCATATAAAAGAGCTTATTCAAAAAAATAGTTCAGAGCCTGGGGAATTGAATGTATTTGAGCAAGTAAGTAAACAAGACTTCATTGATAAGTATCAAAAAAATGTTATTTTGCGTTATGTAAACGAAGTATTATCAATGAAGGATTTATATAAAGAGGATATTTTCTCGAAAGTTGATCAGGAGGCTAGTGAGTTATTAAACAAAAGTGTAGATCACTTATCGAAAGCAGAACTGTATAGCTTAAATAAGCATTTATTAAAGTCAGTACTTGGTGATTCAGTTGAAGATATAAGTAAATGGGGAAACGCAGATGGAACGGATATAACAAAAGAAATGAAAGAAGCAGGGATAGACAAAGCTTGGATTGGTCTACCGAACTGGGAACAAGGATTTATGCAACCTAATTTTGTTACAGAAGCTAAGAAAATGGGATATTTAGTTGGTCCGTATGATTCTTATCATTCTATTCATGAGAAAGGTGATAAAAATTGGAACACAGCTTCCTTTAATGATCCATCGTTATATGAAGAGGCAACTGTAACGAAGAGAAATGGAGAAAAGGTGCAAGGGTTTTTAGGTAGAGGGCGAAAACTAAATCCAACATTATCACTTCCTAGTGTAAAAGAACGGATAAACGATATATTACAAAATGGCCCTAAATATAATTCCTGGTTTATTGATTGTGATGCAACGGGTGAAATTTATGATGACTATTCATCAAAACATGTAACGACACAAGAACAAGATTTAAAAGCGAGATTACAACGAATGGATTATATCGCCCAAGAAAAAGGTATGGTAGTTGGCTCTGAGGGCGGAAATGATTTTGCAAGTAGTACGATTGCATTTGCTCATGGAATTGAAACTCCAGTTATTAAATGGGACGATGAAGATATGCGGAAAAACAAAACAAGCCCGTATTATGTCGGTGGATATTATTCACCAAATCAAAATGTTCCAGAAAAATATGCAAAACAAGTACCGTTGAAAGAAGAATATAAACAAGTATATTTAAGTCCAGTATATTCGGTTCCTTTATATAAATTAGTATACAACGATTCCGTTATTACAACGCACCACTGGGAATGGGGAAGTTTGAAAGTAAAAGATGAGGCAGGAAACCGTATGCTATATGAGTTATTGTATAATGTTCCTCCTTTGTACCATTTAGATGAAGTAGAGTGGAATCAGCATAAAAAAGAAATTACAGAGCATCTGAAAGTTTGGAATGAAGTTCATAAAAAGGCAGTAAAAGAAGAAATGACAAACTTTGCATACTTGTCAGAAGATAAGCTAGTACAATCTACTTCATATGGAAATGATATTAAAATTATTGTGAATTTCTCAAATGAAGATGTGGAAATAGAAAAAACGAAATTAAAAGCAAAGACTGCTTTAATTTATAATAATGGGAAGAAAATCATGTATACGCCGTTGGCGAAACAATAATGTGAAATATAACTGTATGAATAGAGAGTTAATAAATAACTTGACTCACTATTTTGTTCGTTCTTTCAGTTGAAAGTCAGATTATTTGAAATGAAAAGGTTGATAAATCTGTAATTTCGAATGTTACGAAATGCTAAATTTTTGAAGTTAGTAAATAGTGACTTGCCAAAAATAAGTACGAGAGTATAATGTGAAATGGAATACATATTGAATCCACAATGTAACCTTACAAATTTGTAAGGTAATTGAAAGGAAATTCAATATGAAGATTACTAGACATACATTATACTAGGGAAAGAGAAAGAGAGGCGAATGGGTATGAGCTCTGAATTAGAACAAAATACGAGAAGTAATAAAAAGCGTTCTAAAAGAAAGTCAATAAAGTGGTTTATAATAATTCCATTGTTCTTACTTGTTTTTGGTGGAGTAGGATATGGGTCGTTAATATATAATAAAGCAAAAGCGGTTGTAAGTGATGCATATGCACAAATTGATAAATCATCAAAACGTGATAAAGAAGTGGAACCTTTAAAGGATAATATCTCAATTTTAATTATGGGTGTAGACGGTAGTGAAATGCGGAAAAGTCAATATGGTGAAGCGGTTCGAACAGATGCACTTTTATTAGCAACAATTAATAAAGATGATAAATCTGTTAAATTAGTTAGTATTCCGCGTGATTCACGTGTTTATATTCCATCTAGAAAAAAATTAGATAAAATTACGCATGCACATGTATTTGGTGGTGTTGAAAGTACACGAGATACTGTGGAAAGATTTTTAAATGTTCCAGTTGATTACTATGTGAAGTTTAACTTTGAGTCATTTGTTCAAATTGTAGATTCACTAGGTGGTATTGATATTGATGTACCTGTTACGTTCACAGAGCAAGATAGTAAAGACCAAGCAGGTATGATTCATTTAGAAAAAGGTTTCCAACATTTAAATGGAGAACAGGCACTTGCACTTGCAAGAACACGTAAAATTGATAGTGATGCAATGCGCGGACAGAGACAACAACTTGTAATAGAAGCAATTGCGAAAAAAGCAATGTCTGTTCAATCAATTAGCAAAATGGGCTCTCTACTTGATGCAGTTGATAAAAACATGAAAACAAACTTAACATTTGATGATATGCTTGCTATTACGAAAAACATGGCAGGATCGGATCTACAAATGGAAAAGATGCAAATTGAAGGTACTGATAAACGTATTGGTGGTATTTATTATTACATTCCAAATGAAAAAAATGTGAAAGATATTTCAAATAAACTGAATCAACATCTAGGTGTAACGCCAAAATCAGTTCTAAATGAAAAGTAAAAAAGATTGGCCTTTGCCAATCTTTTTTTATGGAAATGGATTTGTAACTTTTCTGTAACGATTTTTTATTCTAGAAAAATTATACTCATATGTATGAGATTATTGGATAAGCAAAAAGTAAAGATAAATACTGTTATAAGGAAAGATAACATATGCAAAAATGGATAAGCATTATGGGAATCGTCTTTATATTGACTGGATGTAAAATGTCTGAAGCTCCAACCAGTTTAATGGGAGCTCCTGCAAATGAAAAGTGGATTAATGAACTAAAAGAGCAAATAGATAAAGATTTGCCTGTTAATTATCGGTTGCTTACTCCAAAGTCTAATAAAGATAAACAAATGATTTGGTCAATGGATTTTAAACAAGATAATAAAAAAGAAGCCATCGTATTTTATAAATTGCCGAATGAAGATCGTAGCGTATATTTAGCTGTATATGAGGAAATCGGCTATAAGTGGAAAATAAAGTCCACGCATAAATTTGATGGTGAGGATATAGATATCGTTGAAGTCGGTGATTTTACAGGGAATGGGAAGCGAGAATTATTAATTGGAATCTCTGTAAATCGTGAATCGTTAGAACATGTTATGTATGCTTTTTCAGAAGAAAATGATGATATGAAGGAGATTTATAATCGGCGTTACACGAAGTTATTTATAGAGGATCTAAATAGAAATGGTCTTAATGATATAAGCCTTGTTACTTATGAAAAAGATGAGAAGTTGACAGTTGAGCTTATTGAGCAGTTTAAGACAATATCAGAAGTTACATTTGATCCATTTATAAATAGTATTCAAAGAATACAAATGGGCAATATTTCTAAAACATTAAAGGCGATTGTAATTGATGCAGGAATTGGGGCTCATTCAGGTATAACTTATGTAGCAAAATTTGATAAGGATCATTATGAGGTACTACCTATAGATGGGAAAGAAGATTTATTCAATGAATATGTGGTGGAAAGTAAAGATGTAAATGAAGATGGTATTATTGAATTTGTTCGTACTGTACGACCAAAAGGTTGGGAAGATAAATCACATGGAGATAGTCCGCTCTTTGAACGTTACATACAGTGGAGTGAAGATGGAACGAAACCTATAGAAGAAAGATATATCGATATAGAAAAAGGGTATTTTGTGAAAATCCCTGAAGAGTTGATTGGGAAAATTACTATCCCAGATCAGCAGAAGGAATCAAATTCTCAAAAGTTTTTGGACGTAAATACAAATGCAATATGGCTTGAAGTCCAAATTTTTAAGCGGAAAGAATGGTTCAAAATAAAAGGATTCGAGGCAGCGGTGAAAACGGCTTCTCACGTATATGCAGTGCCGAAGCGATCAAAGTTTAAAAAAGTGAAAGCATATATAAAACCGCTAGCGGATTATCAACAAGAGTAGGGAGGTGGAAATTATGTCAACAATTTTAGTTTTAGAAGATGAAATGCCAATCCGTAGTTTTATTGTCTTAAATTTAAAGCGTGCTGGATTTTATGTATTAGAAGCTAGTACTGGAGAAGAAGCGTTACAGATTTTATGTGATCACACTGTTGATGTAGCGTTACTTGATGTCATGTTACCAGGAATTGATGGTTTTCAAGTTTGTAAAACTATTCGGGAAGAAAATAAAAAAATGGGCATTATTATGTTAACCGCACGTGTACAAGATGGAGATGTGGTGCAAGGACTAGGAATTGGTGCAGATGATTATATTACAAAACCGTTTAGTCCAGTAGAGTTAACTGCACGTATACAATCTCTATTAAGAAGAATAGAAGTGCATAAAGAAAAAACGAATACAATTACGTCTGGTCCGTTTTCGTTAAATATTATAGAAGAAAGATTATATAGAGATGGACAATTGGTTGATTTAACACCTACAGAGTATATGATTTTACAATACTTAATGAATCAATCCTCAAAGCCGGTTTCACGTGATGAAATTTTAAATATGATTTGGGGAACGAATTACGTAGGCGAGACGAAAGTCGTAGATGTAAATATGAGACGGTTACGCCAAAAGATAGAATGTAATCCATCAGAACCCGAATTTATCCTTACAGTGTGGGGAAAAGGATATGTGTGGAAGGAAAGTATAAGATGAAACGGAAAGTGACTTTATATTTTATGACGGTCATTACACTTATGCTTGTATTGTTTGAGGTAGTATTTTCGGTCTCAATTTATCGATATTATTATAATGGTATTGTGCAATATATAGAATCTCATGCGAAGACGAGTACTCGATTTTTCTCAGAATACAATTCATTATATTTTATTCGTTTGCAAGAATATAGTGGTGACATAATTAGTAGTTTTCAATTAGATGGAACGGAATTACAGTTAATTGATCGTCATGGTTCGGTTATACAATCTTCAAGTGGTGAAAAAGTAGAAGGTAAAGTGAATATCCCACAATCTTTATTGGAAGGTGAAATGTATAATCAAGTTACTACTACGAAAGATAATGAAAAACAACTAGAAGTGCTAAGCCCACTTATACATCAAGGACAAACAATCGGTGTTTTAAAATATACGACAGTATTAACACATGTGAATGCAAAGATTATTGAAATTATTATGTTTACTATTGCCGTTGGTATTGTTATTTCATGTATTGTCTTCTCAATTAGTAGACGCTTGGCAAATTCTTTTGTTGAGCCAATTGAATCTATCATTCAAGCTTCTTCACAAATCGCAGAAGGAACGTTGAAAAATAAAATTAAAGAAGATTATCCTGGTGAATTAGGTGAATTAGCACATAGTTTAAACTATATGTCTGATAAAATAGAAAAAGCGGAACAGATGAAAAATGAATTTATCGCTTCTATTTCTCATGAAATACGAACACCTTTAACAGGAATTAAAGGTTGGAGTGAGACGCTTAAAACAGTAGAACATTTAACAGAAGAAGAAATCAAGCAAGGTATGGGGATTATTTCCGGTGAGACAGACCGATTGATTCATTTAGTAGAAGAATTGTTAGATTTTTCAAGATTACAATCAAATCATTTTAATTTATATAAACAAAAGGTGCAATTGTACGATATACTAGAGGAGACGATTTGGCAATTAACTCCTAACGCTGAAAAGAAACAAATTCAATTCATTAATACTATAGAACGAATTGAATTGTTGGGAGACCGAAATAGGCTAAAGCAAATTTTCTTGAATATTATTCAAAATGCAATTAAATATTCACATGAAAATGGTACTGTATACATTGAAGCGACTAAAAATGAAGGACAAGCAGTGATAAAGGTGAAAGATGAAGGGATTGGAATTGCTAAAGAGCATTTACCATATATAGAGCAGTCTTTTTACCAGATTAATAATCATGCTGCAGGTGCAGGCCTTGGCTTAGCTATCGTAAAAAAAATGGTGGAGCTTCATAGAGGTACACTTAGTATTGTGAGTAAAGAAGGAATAGGAACAACAATTTTGATAAAACTCCCATTATAATACATATGCAGTCTATTTATCACGCTATTTGTGGGTAGTGAGATTCCCGCCTCAAAATTCGGCTAGAGCAAAGAAGGTAGGTGGGAAATTAACTGCCCGTAAACACTCGATTGGTGAAGGTTAATAATCAGTGGGGGATGAATCCCCCCACTGATTAAAGTTTCACTTTATATCGTGCAATAAAATAAATAGATGTATAATTACATTGGGTGATTTATATATAAGATTAATAGGGAGAGGAATTCGATAGAATGGAAAAAGCTTTTAATATGAAACGAGTAGTAGTCGTTTTAATAGCGGTTGCAGCAGTAGCTATTGGGTATTTTATGTTTCAATCAATTACTTCACCAGCAAAGGCTGTTGCAAAACAAGAAAATGTAGTACAGCTTGCAAGTGAACAATCAAAAGTTGAATTGAATAAAACGGCACCAAGTCGTTTTAATGGAAAAGAAAGAAAAGTTGCTTATCTTACATTTGATGATGGACCAGGAAAATATACGGCTGAATTATTAAATACGTTAAAACAGCATGATGCGAAGGCGACATTCTTTTTAATTGGAGCGAATGTAAAAGAGTTTCCGGATTTAGTGAAACGTGAAAATGCAGAGGGACATTATGTAGGTATGCATAGTATGACACATAATTTTGCAAAGTTATATAAAAATGGTGAATATGTAAATGAGATGAAAGAAGACCAAAGCTTAATTGCTAATATTATTGGAAAATCACCTAAATTAACACGTCCGCCATATGGTTCGATGCCTGGATTAAATGAAGGCCTTCGAAATAAAGTGGTAGAAGGCGGTTTTAAAGTTTGGGATTGGACAATTGATTCATTAGATTGGAAATATAATAAAATGCAAGTTGATGCAGCTGCAGCGCAAATTGCTCAAAACGTATTAACAAATGCAACAAAACCACAAGAAGTAATTTTAATGCATGATATTCACCCGCAATCAGTCGCTGCTGTGCCAGCAATTTTAAAGGGGTTAAAAGAAAAGGGTTATGAGTTTGAAGCTTATCATGAAGAAAGTCACTTCCCAGTGAACTTCTGGCATGATAACCGTATGTAATGGAGGAATGAATGTTGAAGTATGGAAAAGTAGCATTAGTTGGAGCGTTATCAGTAGGGGTATTAACAGGTTGTTTCGGTGAAAAGCCAGAAGAAAATTTATATACAGCTTTTGAAACAGCAGCGACACAAGAAAAGTCTTTAGTTGATGAAGCGAAAAAATTAGAGGGTTTAGAGAAGCAAGGTCAAGAACTATATTCTCAAATTTTACAAGAAGGTAAAGATCATAATGACGCAGTTATGAAAAAGATAGAACAAGCGACTGCAAATGTAGCTGACCGTGAAAAAGTATTGAAAAACGAAAAAGAAATGCTAGAAAAAGCGCAGAAGGAAACGAAATCCGTTCAAAGTAATATAGAAAAACTTGAAGATAAGAAAGTGCAAAAGCAAGCAAAGGCAGTTGAAGAGTCGTATAAAAAACGTTACGATGCATTCCAAAAGATGAATGAAAACTACACGAAGGCGTTAGCGACTGAAAAAGAATTGTACGAACAATTAAAGGTAAAAGAAACGAAATTAAAAGAGATTGGTGAGAAAGTTAAAACTTTTAATGAGTTAAATGGAGAAGCACAAAAGTCGAAAGAGCAGTTTAACAATTATACAAAAGAGTATAATGACAGTAAATTAGCATTTTATAAAGATGCGCAGATTAAGATTAAAGAACAGAAATAAAGAAAGTTCTTAATCGGAATATAAAGCCGAAAAAACATATAAAAATGTTTTTTCGGCTTTTATCGTTAAATGAATAGAAAAGACTGGAATAGATATCATAAAAGAGTTATAGTGAATTATTCGAAGGGAAACATTGTAAAGTAAGGAGAATGAAACATGTCATATGAATTTTTACTCAAATTAGGTTTAGCGCTCTTTTTAGGATTATTCATCGGGATAGATAGGCAGCTAAAGAATAAACCGCTTGGTGTGAAAACAAGTATGGTTATTTCTGTAGCAAGTTGTTTAATTACGATGGTTTCAATTGAATCAGTTCATGTATATTCTGTTCCAGGTCATACAAATATGGATCCAATGCGTCTTGCTGCTCAAATTGTGAGCGGAATCGGTTTCCTTGGAGCAGGTGTCATTTTACGAAGAAGTAATGACGTTATTTCTGGATTAACGACAGCTTCTATGGTGTGGGCTGCTTCAGCTTTAGGTATAGCAATTGGAGCAGGGTTTTATTTGCAAGCGACCGTTGCCATGATTTTAATTATTTTAGCGATTAACGTACTTCCGCAAATTGTGAAAATTGCAGGCCCGTATTCATTAAGACAAAAGGACTTATCTATAAAAATTACTGTAAAAGAGCACCAAGAATTAGATGGTATATTTAAGCAAATTAAAAAATTAGGCATGCATGTAAAACGAGTGAAAATTAAAGATATTGATAGTGGTGCATTTCAGCAATTGGAGATGGTTATTTTAGCTCCAGAAGATTTATATACAACTGAGTTATATAGTTCACTAAAAGAGATTGATCGAGTTGTTTCAGTTGAAGTTGAAAGTAGATAAAAAAGGGTGATGAAAATTCACTCTTTTTTTTACGCATAAAAAAACAGTTTGCTATAATTATTCTCTAAAGGGGATGAGAATGGTGGAGATACACATTAGAAGGGCGACAAAATCGGATATTGCAGCAATAGCAAAAGTACATGTGGAAAGCTGGAAAACAACGTATACCGGGATATTCGAAAACGAAATTTTAGAAAATGTAACATTTGAACAAAGAAAAAAGCAGTGGGAGGATATTTTTCAAAAAGAAGATAATTACCAATTCAGATTTGTAGCAGAAACGTTAAATGGAAAAATAATCGGATTCATTGATGGGGGAGTTGAAAGAAGCGGTACATATAATTGTGATGGGGAATTATATGCGATTTATCTGTTACAACAGTATCAAGGACTGAAAATAGGACAAAAATTATTTCAAGCGTTACTGTCGGAATGTATAAAAAATGGTATGCAATCTCTTTTAGTTTGGGTCGTTACTAATAATCCCGCTAAAAAGTTTTATGAAAAATATAACCCTGAAAAAATTGATACGAAATTTTTAGAGAGAGTACAGGTAGAAGAAACAGCGTATTGCTGGAGGAATATAAATAATATTATTATGTAAACTTTATGTTTTTAAAAGGTATACCTTTAATTGGTATACCTTTTTGTTTAACTCTGTTCAATCGATTAATAACGAGTAATGTGAAAAATAATGAATAGTTAACTTGAGAGTAAAAATTTTTCTATTGTATCTTTAATTAGATGAAATAAATGATAGAAAAGGAAAAAAATTTAGTTAGATAAAAAAATTCTGAAATATACTCTTGAATTGATAATAACAATCAATTAGAATCATAATTGATAATGATATTCAATCATTGGTTGTTTTATAAAATTTCGATAGCGTTAATATAAAGAGGAGGACCAGTATGCAGCATGCGAAACAAATCGCAGAACATGCAACAATACAAAGTTTTTTAAACTGTTATTTAAGAGAAACAGGGAGTGGAGAATGGATTACAGAGGATGAAAGAATGGAAAGTATCTTCAGTAATACGTTGAATAGAAATGTAGTCCCCACATATTTATGTTGTCGGCTATCGGCACAGAATGTTACTTTGTATGGAGAAGTTATATATAAATCAGCAACAGATCGCCATTTGTTTGGAGAACAGTTTTATTATCAAATTGGAGAAACTAAAACTGTTATAAAAGCAGATTATGTTACAGTTATTACATTTTTAATAAAAGAGATGTCTATCAACTATGGAGAAGGAACTAATCCTGCTGAGCTTATGCTTCGAGTTATTCGCAGTTGTCAAAATATTGAAGAATTTACAAAAGAGAGAGCAGAAGATACATCTGCATTATATGGTTTCCATACAACTTTTATAGAGGCGGAGCAATCTTTATTATTTGGGCATTTAACTCATCCTACCCCAAAGAGTAGACAAGGTATATTGGATTGGAAAAGTGCAATGTATTCTCCAGAATTAAAAGGAGAATGCCAGCTTCATTATTTTCGCGCACATAAAAGTATAGTAAATGAAAAATCATTATTATTAGATTCTACAACAACGATTATAAAAGAAGAATTAAGTAAAGATGAGATGGTAAATGAGGAATTTATAGAGAAGTACTGTAAGGAAGATGAATATTCATTAATTCCAATTCATCCGCTTCAGGCTGAATGGTTATTACATCAACCTTATGTACAAGAGTGGATAAATCAAGGAGTGCTTGAATATATTGGTCCAGTAGGTAAGTGTTATATGGCAACATCATCACTTAGGACGCTATATCATCCTCATTCGAAATATATGCTTAAGTTTTCCTTTCCAGTGAAAGTAACAAATTCAATGCGCATTAATAAGTTGAAAGAACTTGAGAGTGGCCTTGAAGGGAAGGAAATGTTAAATACGGCTATTGGTGAAGTACGAGAAAGATTTCCAGGCTTTGATTTTATTTGTGATCCAGCCTTTATTACATTAAATTATGGAACACAAGAATCTGGATTTGAAGTAATTATTCGCGAGAACCCTTTCTATAGTGAACATGCAAATGATGCTACATTAATTGCTGGACTAGTTCAAGATGCTATTCCTGGCGAGCACACTCGTTTATCGAATATAATTCATCATTTAGCAGAGTTAGAAAATAGAAGCTGTGAAGAAGTAAGTTTAGAGTGGTTTAGACGGTATGTAAATATTTCTTTAAAGCCGATGGTATGGATGTATTTACAGTATGGAGTTGCATTAGAAGCTCATCAACAAAATAGTGTTGTACAGTTGAAGGATGGTTATCCAGTAAAATATTATTTCCGTGATAATCAAGGATTTTATTTCTGTAATTCAATGAAAGAGATGCTTAATAATGAGTTATCTGGTATTGGAGAACGTACTGGGAATTTATATGACGATTATATTGTAGATGAAAGGTTTCGTTACTATTTAATTTTTAATCATATGTTTGGACTTATTAACGGTTTTGGTACGGCAGGATTAATTAAGGAGGAAATTCTACTTTCTGAATTAAGGTCTGTATTGGAATCATTCCTTCCATATAACCGTGAACCTTCTACATTTTTAAAAGAATTGTTGGAAGAGGATAAGTTGGCATGTAAAGCAAATTTATTAACGAGATTTTTCGATGTCGATGAATTAACAAATCCATTAGAGCAAGCAATTTATGTGCAAGTGCATAATCCACTCGTTAGAGAAGTGGCTGTTCGTTCATAAATAGCGTTAAAATTTCACGTAATACAAATAATGGAATTTGGTATTTCGTCATAAGTGGAGGAGTTTATGAAAGTGGATATGTATCACACGAAAATATTGAAGGCACTTGAATCAGAAGAATACATTTCAGTGCGAAGAAGGGTGTTACGTCAGTTAGTAGAATCGTTAATTTATGAGGGGATTATAACGCCAGTTCGTGTAGAGAAGGAAGAACAAATTCTTTTTATTATACAAGGACTTGATGAAGAAAACAAAAATGTTTCGTATCAATGCCATGGAAGAGAAAGGATGACATTTGGACGTATTGCTGTAGACTCATTACTAATACGAGTGCAAGACGAACAACAAGAAATACAATCTGTGTCGCAATTTTTAGAAGAAGTTTTTCGGGTTGTTAACGTAGAACGAACTAGATTAGATTCTTTTATTCACGAATTAGAACAAACAATATTTAAAGACACGATTGCACAATATGAAAGAAATAAAAGGGAGGAATATACTCGAAAATCTTACGATGAGTTTGAAAGCCATTTAATAGACGGTCACCCGTATCATCCTAGCTATAAAGCGCGCATTGGATTTCAATATCGTGACAATTTTCAATATGGATATGAATTCATGAAGCCAATAAAACTCATATGGATTGCAGCACATAAGAAATATGCGACTGTAGGTTATGAAAATGAAATGATTTATAGCAATACTTTAACAGAAGAAATTGGTGTGCAGAGAATAGAAGAATATATAAATCGTATTCAAAATATGGGATGTAATCCAAAACAGTATTTGTTTATCCCAGTCCACCCTTGGCAGTGGGAGAACTTTATTATTCCTAATTATGCTGATCATATACAGGGGAAATATGTGATTTATTTAGGGGAATCATCGGATGATTACTGCGCCCAACAGTCAATGAGAACATTAAGAAATATGACGAATCCAAAGAAGCCGTATGTTAAGTTATCGATGAATTTACTTAATACTTCAACTATCCGTACGTTGAAACCACATTCGGTTGTGAGTGCACCAGCTATATCAAATTGGTTAAGTGATGTCGTAAGTCAGGATCCTTATTTAAGGGATGAATCGCGCTTGATTTTATTAAAGGAATTCTCGAGCGTAACGTATGATACGAATAAGAAAGCTACATATGGTTCATTAGGATGTATTTGGCGTGAAAGCGTTCACAAATATGTAGATAAACAAGAGGATGCAGTTCCCTTTAATGGCTTATATGCCAAAAAGAAAGATAGTACACCAATTATTGATGCATGGTTAAACAAATATGGAATAGAAAATTGGCTGCAAGTACTTATTCAAAAAGCGATAATACCGGTTTTACACCTTGTTGTAGAGCACGGGATCGCATTAGAATCACACGGTCAAAATATGATTTTAGTCCATAAAGAAGGGCTACCTGTCCGGGTTGCATTAAAGGACTTTCATGAAGGACTTGAGTTTTATCGTCCATACTTGAAAGAAATTGACAAATGCCCTGAGTTTACAAAAATGCATAAAACGTATGTGAACGGAAAAATGAATGATTTCTTTGAAATGGATCGCATCGAATGTTTGCAAGAGATGGTTTTAGATGCACTTTTCTTATTTAATCTAGGAGAGTTAGCTTTCATACTTGCGGATGAATATGAATGGAAAGAAGAACGTTTTTGGATGATGATTGTCGAAGAAATTGAAAATCATTTTAGAAAATATCCACATTTGAAAGAGAGATTTGAATCCATTCAATTATACACAGCTACTTTCTATGCGGAGCAATTAACGAAGCGTCGTTTATATTTGGATGTAGAATCGCTTGTTCATGAAGTTCCAAATCCATTGTATAGTGCAAAGCAACTTAACATACAAAAATCATTTGTTACAGGGGGAAATTATGCTAATCGTTAATAAACAAGAGTATAGTAAAAATGATTTTGAATCGAGATTACAAGTTTACGAGGAAATGGAACAATTTCAAGCAGCAAAAGGAAATAGATTTGCACTTTGTCTGAAAGATCCATTTGAGATTATTACACTTGTGTTTTTCTTAAAAGAAAAGAAATCATCTGTACTTCTTATACATGAAGATACACCAAAAGATACGGCTATTAAAATGGCAAGGCGTGCAAATTGTACGGGACTTTTATATGGAGAATGTAGCGAATTTACAAAATTAGAAGTAGTGAATTCATTACTACAAGAGCCTTCTTTATTGCAATATAGCTCAGGAACCACGGGAGAACCGAAATTGATTTGCAGATCATGGACGGAAGTTGATACTGAAATCGTTGCTTATAATGAAGCTTTAAATTGTGAAGAAGATGAAGTACCGATTGTTATGGCTCCTGTTTCACATTCATACGGATTAATATGTGGTACGTTATCTTCTATTACAAGAGGAAGTAAGCCTATAATTATTACGAATAAAAACCCTAAATTCGCATTAAATATTATTCGCAATACAGAAAAACATATCATATATGCAGTACCATTGATGCTACATATTATGGGGAGTTTTCCACTAGGAACGTTCCAGTTTCATAAAATTATGACATCCGGATCACCTTTGCCCGAAACATTATTTTATAAACTAAATGAAATGACAACGTACATGATGCAGCAATATGGATGTTCTGAAGCTGGTTGTATTAGTATATGTCATGATATGGAGAGTCATTTAGATTTAGGAAAACCACTTCCACATGTAAGTATAAGCATAGGATCAGATGAAAACGAGCCTGAAGAAATCGTAGTGAAAATTGCTGGAAAGGAAATTTATACGAAAGATTTAGGGTATGAATCTGAGCGCGGCCTTCACTTTATGGGGCGTATGGATGATGTAATCAATGTTTCAGGGTTAAAAGTGTTTCCTATAGAGGTGGAAGAAACGATGCTTCGATTAGAAGGTATTCAAGAAGCCATTGTATACCGAGGGAAACATCCAGTGATGGGAGAAATCGTAAAAGCGAAAGTAATCTCTCATATTGACCCAGTACAAATAAGAGAATGGTGTATTCAGCACTTACCGTCTTATAAAGTTCCGCATGAAATTGAAAGTGTAACTGAAATTCCGAAAAATAAAACTGGAAAAGTAAGTAGAAAGTTACTAGAGATGGGAGAGGTTACAACATGAGACGTGAAACGTTAAAGAGTGCAGTGCTGAAAATTATGACAGAAAAAATGGAACTGAAAAATGTAACGCATTTAGAAGAAACAATGCGTTTAAATCAAGATTTATATATAGATTCGGTAATGATGTTGCAGCTTATCGTATACATAGAAATGGATTTGAAGTTATGTGTCCCAGAGGATGAGGTAGATCCAAAGGCGTTTCTTACTGTAGGATCTTTACTTGATTTTATGGAAGAGTTACAGCCGTTACAAGAATCAAATGTGAATAACTAACCTTGGAGAAAGTGGATGAGAGTATGACTTCAATTAAAGTGCACTGTTTAGTGAGCTGTTTTTGTGAAATTATAAAAAGACGTGGTGATATAGATTTTCGTCCATTTTATTTTGGACTATGGGATGGAGACTTTGATATAACAGAAGGCGGAATTATTTCGTATCACTCCGAAAACATTAACCATGATAATTATTTACTTTGGTATGAAAAACTGTATGGTATTAAAGTGAACGAATGGTATGATCATGCAAAAGATAAAGATAGAAATGTAGAAACATTTTTAGAATTAGTAGAAAATAAGCCGGAAAATCGTTATGTAATTGTAATGGTGGATATGTCTTTATTACCAGAGAGGGAAAATAAGTTTCACCAAAAACCATTTCCGCATTATTTAATGATATCGAAGACAGAGAAAGAAGAAGAATGGTTCATGTTAGATCCTGATTTTCGTTGGGAAGGGAATATGGAAAGAGAAAAAGTGATTCACTCTGTTCAAGATAATCCATTTGGTGGTGGTTATTTCATTGATGTAGAGGCGATTCAGGAGCCGACGCAAGAAATGGTCGCTAATTATTTCACTGAGACATTCAAAAAGTATGATAATGAACTGACTATGGAATTAAAAAATTTAATTATAAAAATGGCAAATGAGGAAGAGGGCTATTCGCTCTCTAAGCTTGTAGCAGCAGTAAAACAAATACCAGTACTTGCAATTCGTAAATATAGTTATGAACATGCCTTTGCATACTTCCGTGAAACGTTACAATACTCGGAAGAGGAGTTTGATTATTGGTGTGATCGGGTAGAGGATATTGTACAAGGATTTACAAATGTACAGTATCGTGCAATTAAAATGGCAATGACGAATAATAAGGGTATGCTCGTATCGATTATTGAAAAACTGGATGAAATGAATGCAATTGAACTGCAAATTAAGAAGGAATTAGAGAGACAGTTTCTATCATGGAAAGGTATGAAAACAAATCAGTCTGTCGTAACTCTTTAAAAAGCTAACTGAATTTAAGATAGGGGAGTTTAAAGTTATGAAATATTCGCTATGTACCATTTCATTTCGTCATCAATTAATTTCATTTACTGATATTGTTCAATTTGCATATGAAAACGGTTTTGAAGGAATTGAATTGTGGGGAACTCATGCACAAAATTTGTATGTGCAAGAGCGTGAAACGACAGAACGAGAGTTGAATTTTTTAAAGGATAAAAACTTAGAAATTACGATGATAAGTGATTATTTAGACATATCATTATCAGCAGATTTTGAAAAAACGATGGGGAAATGTGAACAACTCGTAATGTTAGCAAATTGGTTTAATACGAATAAAATTCGTACGTTTGCCGGACAAAAAGGGAGTGTAGACTTCTCGAAACAAGAGAGACAAGAGTATGTAAAGCGAATTCACAAGATTTGTGATTTATTTGCTCAGCATGATATATATGTACTTTTAGAAACACATCCAAATACGTTAACGGACACGTTGCCGTCTACTTTGGAATTATTAGAAGAAGTAGACCATCCGAATTTGAAAATAAACCTTGATTTTCTTCATATATGGGAGTCTGGTGCAGATCCAATAGACAGTTTTCATCGACTAAGACCGTGGATACAACATTACCATTTTAAGAATATATCGTCAGCGGATTATTTACATGTATTTGAACCTAATAATGTATATGCCGCAGCGGGAAGTCGTATTGGTATGGTTCCATTATTTGAAGGTATTGTAAATTATGATGATATCATTCGGGAAGTGCGAGATACGGACTATTTTGCTTCGCTAGAATGGTTTGGACACAACGCGAAAGATATATTAAAAGAAGAAATGAAAGTATTAACAGATAGAAGATTAGAGGTAGTAACTTCGTAATATAAAATGATAAAAGAGTCTCTATTTAGAGTCTCTTTTTTTATAGTTAAAAATAACCAAAAATTACCATGTATTTAAATTCGAATTTGGCACAATTTATATATATATCAAGGAGGTGATTGGTAATGGCTAGAAATCGTAATTCTAATCAATTAGCATCACATGGAGCACAAGCGGCTCTAGATCAAATGAAATATGAAATTGCACAAGAGTTTGGTGTACAACTTGGAGCTGAAACTTCTTCACGTGCAAACGGTTCTGTAGGTGGTGAAATCACGAAACGCCTTGTAGCGATGGCAGAACAACAACTTGGTGGCGGATATACTCGCTAAATGTAGAAGGTTATAGGAGAAAGGAAGGATTCTTCCTTTCTTTTTTTTTCAATTAATTGGTATGGATATATAGCGAACTGGATTCAAACAATAGGAATAATACTATATTTTACCCAATTTCTTTCGTTATGAATGGGGAGTAGTAAAGATGTAATAGCCCTGGTGGAATGAAAAATTACGTTCCACCAGGGCTATTATATGGTAAGAAATATATGATGAAAGGTTCCGAAGTCAACATGTTAAAAAAAGAAAACTGTTGTTTAATTGCGCTTGCATCAGTTCCACTTGTTATGACATTAGGGAATTCAATGCTCATTCCAATACTGCCGACTATTGAAAAGAAATTACATATTTCATCGTTTCAAGTATCCATGATTATTACAATTTACTCCATAGTTGCAATTTTACTTATACCGATTGCTGGTTATTTATCAGATAGATGGGGACGGAAGATGGTAATGGTTCCGAGTTTACTGATTGCGGCTATCGGAGGAGCGGTAACTGGTTGGGTATCATGGAAAGTTGATAATCCCTACGTTTGGATACTTATCGGTAGAGCGATTCAAGGTATTGGTGCTGCTGGTGCAATGCCAGTTGTTATACCGTGTGTTGGTGATTTATACAAAGATGAAAAACAGGTTAGCGCAGGTTTAGGAATCATTGAGACATCAAATACATTTGGAAAAGTACTCAGCCCTATTTTAGGATCTGCTCTAGCTGCCATTGTATGGTTCTTACCATTTTGGGCGATTCCAGTTTTATGTGTAGTATCGATTGTTTTATTACTGGTACTAGTAAAAGCAAAAAAACAAGAAGGAGAAGTACCACCATTAAAAGAGTTTATTCAAGCTATTATCTCTACGTTTCGAGAAAAGGGAAGATGGTTAATTGCCATTTTTGCACTAGGTGCAATTATAATGCTTATTTTATTCGGAATTCTCTTTTATTTGTCTACTATACTGGAGTCAAAGTATGACATTCATGGTATATGGAAAGGGTGTGTACTTGCTATTCCTTTGCTTGTATTATCGATTAGTTCATATATGGCTGGTAAAAAAATTGGAGATAATCAAAATGTTATGAAGAAGTGTATTTATATTGGCTTTTTACTGGCTGCGGCATCAGTCATAATCCCTTTATTTATAAAAGGGATCTATTTACTACTTCTATGTCTCGTTATTATGGGAGTAGGAATTGGTATGGCACTCCCATGTTTAGATGCCCTAATTACACAAGGGATTGAAAAGGAGCAGAGAGGCACGGTTACGTCATTTTATAGTTCGATGCGATTTATCGGTGTAGCAGCTGGACCACCTCTATATTCATTTTTTATGAAAGGGTCGGACCATGAAGTGTTTTATTTGACAAGTATTTTCGCTGTTATTGGTGCCGTTATAGCAATGATTTGGATTAAACCAGCAAAAGATGAAAAGGCAATAAAACAGAAGCCAGAACCGACTGCATAATTTGAAATAGGATTGCATGGCCTATAATTAGCGTGCAATCCTATTAATTTAGTTAGGGAAAATAACTTGTTTTAACATATAAAGTGCGACTCCCCATATGACGAGGCCTGAAATTTTGTTTAATAATACGATTGCCTTTCCAGTTGAGTATAGTCTCTTTAAAAACTTTCCAGCTAAAGCTAAGCTAATAAACCAAATCCAAGAAATGATAATCGTTGCAGATGTAAAAGCCCATTTTTCACTTCCTATATATTGAATAGAATTTGTCCCAATTACACCGATTGTATCTAAAATTGCAT
Organism: Bacillus cereus group sp. N12; assembly: GCF_016483575.1. NCBI lineage: Bacteria > Bacillati > Bacillota > Bacilli > Caryophanales > Bacillaceae > Bacillus > Bacillus cereus group sp. N12. Next base: position 10,160 of record NZ_JAEHBO010000005.1, on the reverse strand, counting down.
GTGGATTTAATAACGAAACCGATATAGCGAAAATAATTTGTTTTTTTAAAGGCATGCTTTTTTCTTGTTTTACATCTTTGGAAGGCTTACTTCTCCAAATAACGAAGCCCATATATATGAGAAAGATAAATCCAATCGTATATAATGTCGTCGTTAGCCAAGAAAAAGTAAGGAGTACAAGGGATACACCCTGTACTGCAATTAATATTAGTAACGTATCACATAGAGAAGCAGTTAATACTACAGGGGCTGCCCTCCAAATATTAGGTTGGCTCGCACCTTGGTTAAATACGAAAACATTTTGGACACCTAATGGAATGATAAGGCCAAATGCAAGGATGATACCGTGAATAATCGCTTCACTCATTATATTACCTCCTACTTTAATTCATTATGATAGTGTATATTGTATAGAAGAAATGAAAATTTGTATCCATCCATATGGTTGGGGAGGTCACCAACCAAAAAGAATGTAAGGGGATATGTATGATGGAAAGGTTAGTTTGGAAGCCTGATATGTCTTTATCGATTCCTTTGTATAAACAAATAGAAACGTATATAAAAGAAAGAATCGTTAATGGAGAATGGACCGTTGGAACAAAGTTACCTTCACAAAGAGATTTGGCACATACATTTGGTGTGAATCGAAGTACAATTGTAATGGCTTTCGATGAACTAGCAGTAAAAGGGTACATTGAGGGAAATGGCCGAAAGGGAACGATTGTTGTAAATAATAATGAGAACACTTCAACATATGCTCCGCCTCCTAATTGGCAGTCTTATGTAGAAACAGGGCTTCATTATCCGAACCTTCCTGCTATTCAAGATATTAATCAAGCTGAATTTTATCCGCATGTAATTCGTTTAGGAACAGGTGAACTCGCGCCGAGTCTCTTACCTGAAAAAAAGATGAAACTAATAATGAATAAGCTGTTGCAATCAAACGTGCCACTTGGGTATGAAGAGCCAAAAGGAAATCTCTATTTAAGAGAGAAAATTGCGGGCTACTTAAAAGGGCATGGTGTATATGTATCTCCTGATTCTATTTTAATTGTTTCAGGAGCAATTCAAGCGTTGCAACTTATTTCTATGGGGCTTCTTCCGAAAGGGGCATCGATTTTACTAGAAAAACCATCCTATTTATATTCGCTTAATGTTTTTCAATCAGCAGGAATGCGTTTAATTGGAATACCAATGGATGAGAATGGATTAAATGCATCATATATTGCGAAATATAAGAAGCAATTTAACGCATCTATTTTATATACAATTCCGTCTTTTCATAATCCGACGAACTTTAGTATGAATGCAGAGAAGCGGAAAGAAGTAATGGAGATATGTAATGAAATTGGATTGCCTATTATAGAGGACGCAGTGTATCAAGACTTATGGTTTGATGAGCCTGTTTCAAAGCCTTTAAAAGCATATGATAAAAACGGAATTGTACTACATATCGGGAGTATGTCTAAAGTGATTAGTCCAGGTTTAAGGATTGGATGGATTGTTGGACCTGAATCAGTAATTCAAAGGTTGGCAGATATAAAAATGCAAACAGATTATGGTTCGAGTTCTATATCCCAGCAAATTGCAGCAGAATGGTTTACAAATGGATTATATGATGAACATTTACAGTTTGTAAGAAATGAATTGAAGAAACGTAGAGATTTTATGTTACATATGTTAGAGAAATATTGTCGTGAAATAGCAACATGGTATGAACCGACAGGTGGTTTTTATATTTGGTTACATATGAATGTACCCGTTTCGAATCGTAGCTTATTTGACAAAGCTTTACAAGAAAAGATTTTATTAAATCCAGGTACTTTGTATGATAGAAGTGCAAACCAATTTTTGCGACTATCGTATTCATATGCAACGTTAGAAGAAATTGAAATAGGTATAAAAAAACTTGCACAACTAATTAAAATGTAAAAGGAGAAAGTAATGAAACAATATGTAATTTGCCAAATTATCGATGGAGATAAATATTTAGCTGCTTATGCAGAGACGAAGCAGGACGCAGTCGAAAAAGCAGAACTGCTAGGATTAAGAACGGGAAATCGTTACATAGTAATTACCGCGGAAGAAGCGAAAGGGTTAACTTATCCGTAAGCAATGTGTGGGGTACGTAGTTGGTAAATAAGCCTAGTAATATATGAAATTACTAGGCTTATTTATTATTAAAGCGTCAAGAAATCTCGTATGAAAATAATAATATTATGAGTCAAGCTGACGGAAAAATCGATTGGTTTTGCGATCTTGATTTCCATTTCTATATTCATCAACATATTGTCTGAAGTTCCAAGATTGTAAAAACTTATTTGCGGAGTTATAACCAGAATTGTAAAGCCATTCTTTTTCCTCTTTCGTTAATTCAAAATTTGTACTTGTAATCGTCCCTGTAGGAATTGTAATTGTTCTTGCTTTTGATTCTTTATCTAAATGCCGTAAATCATGAGCTTGCATCATTGTTTTAAATAGTCCTTTGAACATGGAAATGGGCTCTTTATAATGGGCGGGATCAGCTTGAATTTCATCTTTTACAAAATGAAATCCAAAAGTTGGCCAGCGAGGTGAGGTAGGGGAGTCAAAAATCCAAATGGGATAATTGCTTAAAATCCCACCATCAACCATATAACAAGGTTGTTTCCATTTTGGTGTTCTCCATTTTACTGGTTCAAAGAAGAAAGGAATGGTACTACTCATTCTTACTGCCTTAGCAATCGAGAAGCGATAATTTAAAAATCCGTAGTTTGGCAAGTCATCGGGAAAGACAACCATTTTACCGTTGCTTATATCAGAAGCAATAATTTTAAGTTTGTTTAAATCAGGTAAATCTGTAAATAAGTGAACTCCTTTTTTTCGTAGTAATTCTTCAAGCCATTCTTCTATAAATACATTGGAATAAATACCTAGAGTAGACCATGCACTTATTCCTTTACCGATAAACGGGATTCTATCAAGGAAAGTTTTCTTCATAAATTTGTTATAATCAATATCAGTTATAATTATTTTTAATTCTGAACAAGAATAGCCAGCAGCTAAAAGAGCTGCAATAATAGCACCAGCCGATGTTCCAGCTACACGCTCCCATTCATACCCTTTTTCAGCTAACGCGCAAATTGCCCCTACATGTGCAATTCCACGCACACCGCCTCCTTCAAAAACACCATCAATTTTCATTGCACATACTTCCTTTCTAAAAATGAAAATGTAAAAAAAGCACGTAATATACGTGCTTTTTTACAATAGTTTTTAAGTTTACTAGCAGCCTACAAAGCCGCCCCAACAGCTAGCTCCGATGATGATTAGAAGGATAAATAAAACGATTAATAAAGCGAAACCTCCATAACCACATCCACCACAACTACCGCCGTAACCGTAACCGCCGCAACTATATCCGTAACCCATGTGGAATTCCTCCTTAAATTAAAAATGAAAATGAACGAAGGGAAAATGTACTGGAAGGAATAAAGAACTATCGTGTTTGTAGGAACAATGTATACTATGCTTTTTTAAACTTGTTCGCGTATGAGGGATAAGCCCGTTTTTTGGAAGGCTTGTTGATTTTGTGATAAATGGAGTATAATCTTTGTGCTATGATACAAATAAGTATAGAGATGTAAGGAGAATATATGGATAACAAAATTGAAGTGTTAATTGATAAATATGGACTGACACATTTAAAAGAGGAACTTATTAATACTGTATTTCCTTGTGTAAAAGTTGTGCCTGAGCAGCAAGAAACGGTTGCGATTGGTAGTTCAAAAATGGGGGGAGCTCCTGATTTACCGGATACATTTGAATATCCAATGTATAAAGGAAATCCGTTACATTTTATCGCGCAATTTAATCTAAATGATTTACAAAACGTTCGTATGAATCATAATCTACCTAAGGCAGGAATGTTATATTTCTTTAGCATTGAAAATTATTTTGAAGAAGATGTGAATCCAATGGAAGCTGGGCGCGTACTTTATTATGATGTTCCAGTAGAGCAATTACGAAGAGCGGATGAAACGCAAGCGAAATATAATCAATGCGCAATTACTTTTGAACTGACGTATAAATTACCAGAACTTTTCATTGAAGATGAGGCCGATTCAGATCGTTTCTTGCAATTACTTGAAGAACTAATCCCAGATAACTACGATAACCATCAAATGTTTGGTGAGCCATTCTCTGTACAAGAGGAAGTACTACATGAGACAGGAGAATATATGGGGATAGATCCACAGCAAATGACGCTTTTATTCCAAATCGATTCAGATCATAAAAATTGTAATATGGTTTGGGGAGAGTTAGGAATGTTATATTTCTGTATTGGTAATGAAGATTTGAAAAATCGACGTTTTGAAAATACATGCTGTGTGTTACAAACGTGTTAATAAAAAAGGTTGCTCTTTTTAAAAGAGCAACCTTTTTTATGTGAATTAATTAATATGCATAATCTCATATGACCTATTTTGAAAAGTATTGTATACTCTGAAACTATACGATACTTTTTCGTATAGTTATAGAATATAAGGAGTGACAAGATGGGAAAGACAAGTAAGTATATGACAGCTGCCGCACTTTGTTCAACGATTGTAATGGGAGGCTTACAATCGTCAACTGTATCTTATGCAGCTACGAATCCAACTGTAGTGACGACACAATCAGATGCAAAGTTATTAGATGATTTCAGAAAAGAATTAAAAAAACAGATTGATAATCGTGAAGAAAATATTACAATCACATATAAAACAAAAGATAGAGATGCTAGAAAGATTATGGACCAATTGTACGGCGAGTTTAATAAAATCGTAGATGCTGATGAGTATGTAAAATATAATGTAGCCTCTACTAGATATTCTATTAAAGGGATGCCAGGGAACTATTCGTTTACACTACAAGTGAAATACCGTGAATCAAAAGAGCAAACACAATATGTAAAATCTCAGGCGAAAGCAATTATAAGTTCAATTGTAAAGCCAGGAATGGATGCGCATGAAAAAGTAAAAGCTATTCATGATTATGTTGTGAAACATGTATCATACGACACTTCTTATCAAGCGTATACAGCATATGAAGCGTTAGCGAACCGTTCTGCTGTTTGCCAAGGGTATACATTATTAACATATGAATTACTAAAAGAAGCAGGTATTCAAAATCATATTGTAACTGGTACAGGAAATGGACAAGCTCATGCATGGAATTTAGTGAACATTGAAAACAAATGGTACCATCTTGATACTACATTCGATGATCCAGTACCAGACAAAGCTGGACGTGTAACATATTCATATTTTAATATGTCTGACGACCAATTAAGTAAAGACCATGACTGGGATCGTAGTAAATATCCAGCAGCAACTACAAGTTACTTTGGTGAGTTAACAAACAAAATAAAAGCTGGTAGTTCAAAAAACGTTGTATATGAGCAAATGTTAAAAGAAACAAATTTACAATACTTATCTGCACAATACGGAGCGGAAAATTATAATGAATTTAAGCAAAAGTTGCAGCAACAATTTGCTAGTAAACCAGAAAAGGTAGAAGTACGATATAAGCAGTCCATGGATGGAACAATGCAAGATATAAAGAAAGTATTAAATGAAATAAATTGGCCAAAAGGTGCAAAGCGTGTATCTTATCAAGTAGCACCATATAGTGCAATGGCAGGTTATTCATTAGCGACAATTACATTTACGTATTAAGTAATGAAGAAGAGCATCTGTAAAAGGTGCTCTTTTTATTATGTATCGTTTTAAAAAACAGAATTGTGTGATAAAATAAAAAGGAAGGATGTGGAATTTAAATGGATTTGTTCGAAAGTAATATATTTATATTGATATATACTTGTTTAATAATCGAACTTATCGTTTTGTTTTTCCTATCATTTACTTTGTTTATTAGAAGATTATTGCAAAGTAGCGCTGCAAAAAAACAACATGTTATCAATATGAATCAGAAGCTAGATCGAATTATTGAATTGCTAGAAATAAATAAGAAGTAAAGTGAAGGCTTTTACGAGCAGTTGATCTCCCACCTAATTTCTTTGCTTCCGCTACATTTTGAGGTGGGGATCTTACTGCCTGGCAAATAGCGAGATAACGATGGAAGACGTATGAAAAGAGGAAAAGAAATGGCCGATTATATAAAAGAATTACGTGAAAAAGTAGGACATGATTATGTTTTCTTAAACTTTGCGGGTGGTTTTGTGTTTAATAAAGAGGGAGAAGTATTACTGCAAAAAAGAGGAGACTTTAATGCTTGGGGCTTTCCAGGTGGCGCAATGGAGATAGGGGAGTCGGCTGCGGAAACTGCGATTCGAGAAATAAAAGAAGAAACTGGGTATGATGTAAAAATACATGAGCTTATTGGAGTGTATACAAAATATTTTCAAACATATCCAAATGGAGATAAAGCACAGACAATTGTGATGTGCTTTTCATGCTCAATAGTTGGAGGGAATAAAAAAATAGACGGTGATGAAACATTAGATTTGAAATTTTTCCCATTAGACAAAATGCCTCCGTTATTTTGTAAACAACATGAAGATTGCTTGCAAGATTTATTGGAGAAAAGAGTAGGGGTATATCGCTAACATATAAAAAAGAAGCTAAAAGATTAGCTTCTTTTTTATGTTCTATTTCCACCAATCATCAAACATTGACGCTGGTACTTGTCTTTTATGTTCACTCACTGTGTAACGCTTTTCGATTTTTTCTGCAACGTCAGCTGGAACTGATTTACCTTCTAAATAATCATCTAATTGATCGTAAGTAATGCCTAATTCTGTTTCATCAGCTTGACCTGGCTTTTCATCTAATAAATCAGCTGTTGGCATTTTTAAGTAAAGTCGCTCATCTGCACCTAACTCTTGTAATAAAGCACGTCCTTGGCGCTTCGTTAATCCCGTTAATGGTAATAAATCTGCACCACCATCTCCGAATTTTGTAAAGAATCCTGTTACAGCTTCTGCAGCATGATCTGTTCCGATAACAAGTAGACCTTTTTGTCCACCAATTGCATATTGTGTAACCATACGGATACGAGCTTTCACGTTACCTTTATTGAAATCAGTTAATGATTCACCTAATAAGTTCTCGTATTGATTTGAAAAAGCATCAACGGTTGAAGCGATATCAAATGCAGTTGATTGATCAGCTTGAATAAATTGTAATGCTAATTGTGCGTCATCTTCATCCTTTTGCACTTTGTAAGGAAGACGTACAGCGATAAACGTTGCGTTACCACCTTCGTTACGAATTTCTTCAACTGCAAGCTGTGCTAAACGTCCTGCTAATGTAGAGTCTTGGCCGCCGCTAATTCCAAGTACAAATCCTTTCGCACCTGTTTTTTTTACATAATCTTTTAAGAAATTAACTCGTTTACGAATTTCTACTTTCGGATCAATTACAGGCTGAACATGTAATGCTTTCATAATCTGTTCTTGTAATGTCATTATGTTTTCCTCCTATTCATATTAAAGCGGTAAATAAAAAATTTTTATGTATATATTGGTACATACTTCTATCCTTTATTATTTCGCAAAACTAACGAATATACAATAGGATGTGTGTATGAATATGAATGTAGTCATTATAATGAAACTGTTTCGTTTAAGCAATTTTTTTACCTTTCAAAAATGTAAGGTTTTTGTCATTTGAATCGATGGAAGGTATTTCCCTACTTTACTACTATAAAAGCATAGTTAGTAGAAGGGCGGAGAAGTAATATGAACATTAGAGAACTCGCATATCGGAATGTAACGCGAAATAGACGGACATATTCAGCATATTTTTTGAGTAGTGCATTTGCAATTATGGCCTTTTTTGTATATTCGTTTTTTGCGTTTCATCCGGCATTAAGTGCAGGAGAATTAGGTCAGTATGTATTTGTAAGTATGTCGTTTGCACAGTCTATTATTTACGTATTTACATTCTTCTTTATTTTATATTCAATGGGAATGTTTTTAAAAACGAGAAAGCGTGAACTAGGAATTTTAATGATGCTTGGTATGACGAAATATCAATTAAAGCGTCTTATCTTCTTTGAAAATATTATGATTGGAATAGGGGCAATTATTTTCGGGATTCTTTCAGGTATGTTGTTTTCAGGAGTATTAATTTTTGTAGCCCCAATGATATTAAAACTAGATATTTCCTTATCCTATTACATTCCAATGAAAGCAGTTGTTGTAACGAGTATTATGTTTTTCATATTATTTATGATTATTTCATTATTTAGTGCCGGAATGGTTCGTAAAAATAATATTATGAAATTGTTTAGAGGATCAGCAGAGGCGAAGCCAGAACCGAAAGCATCGAGTATTTCTTCTATATTAGCAGTAGTATTGCTTAGTGCTGGTTATACAGGCGCTCTTATGTCGCATGGTGCTATGGTATTTGTGATGATGATTCCGGTTACAACGGTAGTCATTATTGGTACGTATTTGCTGTACAAGCAGTTGAGTGTCTTTATTATTCGGCTATGTAAAAAAAGTAAACGTTTCTATTGGACACAGACAAATATTATTACGTTGTCAGATTTAGCGTACCGTATGAGAGATAACGCAAGAATGTTCTTTATTATAACGATAATTTCAACTGTAGCATTTTCGGCAATAGGTACATTAGTTGGCTTTGCATCAATGACGAAAGGGATTATGGAGAGACCAATTGCGTTTTATTACCACTCTAAGCAAGGGAATAGTAATGAATCACAGCATCTGAAGATCATCGATGAGGGACTAAAAAAACATAATATAGCAGCTTCAAAAACTAATATCTCATCGAAGAAAACGGAGGAGCAGTCATTAAGAAGCGCCATTTTTATAAAAGAATCAGAGTATAAGGAATATGCAAAGTTAACAGGAGAACCATTTAATACTGTAGCAAATAAAGAGGTTTTATTTTTGTCGGCCGAAATACCAGGACCACCGATGAAAGAAAGAAAAGAAATTACTTTACCTAATATGAATGAACATTTAAAAGTGAAAAAAGTTACTTCGTCTTCATTGGGGAAAATATTAAGAGGAAATGTTTATGTAATCCCTAATAATCAATATGATTCATTACAAGGTGGATTTATAGAAACAAAAGATTATATGTATAAAACTGAAGGAATGAAAGATGAAATTGAGGTTGGTAAAGAACTTACGAGTCAGATGAAGCCTTATGAAGAACATGCAACGTTTAGTGCAGAAGAGTACGAACAAAACCAAAGTTTACAAATCGCAGGACCAATTTTATTTGTAGGTTTCTTTATTGGTATTGTATTTTTCGTATGTGCAGGAAGCTTCCTTTACTTCCGTTTATTTTCTGATTTGGAGGATGATACTCGGTTATTTGAAATGATTCGAAAAGTTGGCTTAACGAGTGGGGAATTATCGAAAGTAGTTACAATTCGATTGGCACTTTTATTCTTCGTTCCGATAGGTGTTGCAACATTACATGGGGCAGTAGCGTTAACTGCGTTAGGACAGATGTTTGAGTACTCACTGTTTAAAGAAAATACAATTGTATTAAGTATTTTCGTAGGAATTCAAGTTGTATACTTCTTAATAATACGATCTCGTTATTTAAAACAATTGAAAGAGAGATTACGTATTCGTTAACTGTGTTTTTTTAACTTGAGTACAAAATTTTCTAAAAAGATACAAGTATTGCCAAAAAGTGATAAAATGGAAAAAGCGAGGTGGAAAATTAATAGAGAGTAAGGGGGAGTAATATGAAAGCAACAGGAGTTATTCGAAAAGTAGACGAATTAGGACGAATTGTTATTCCTAAAGAATTAAGAGATGTATTAGGTATACAAATTAAATCACCACTTGAAATTTTCGTAGATGAAGATAAAGTCATTTTACAAAAATATGAACCTTACAATGCTTGTCAAATAACAGGTGATGTTTCAGATCAGAACATATCATTAGCAAATGGAAACATTACTGTTAGTATAGATGGAGCGAAACATTTAATAAAAGAAATAGAGAAGTTTTTAAAAAAAAGTGAGATTTAGTTTTCATTTATAATATTTTAAAGATTATATATGATTCTTTAAAAAAACTATAAAAGGGCCATTTAATGGTCCTTTTATTCAGAGTGTTGGGAAACCCTTTAGGGTTCCCAACATTCTGCAATCCTTTTTAATTTTAGTAAATGAAAACAATATAA
>NZ_JAEHBO010000049.1:0-41479 GCF_016483575.1 Bacillus cereus group sp. N12 | reverse complement strand
TCTTTTGAAGAAAATTTAGCCATAAAAAATGCACCTCCAATTGTTAATTATGTGTCTAACAATTGGGGTGCACTTCATTTATCGGTGGTCTTTTATTGAGAAAAAACATATATGCATAAAAGCATATTTTCTCCTATGTATTATCGTATACAATATTAACTGTAACAAAAATGATTACAACTAATAAGGAGGCTTTTTCTACTATGAAAAAAATGATTTTAGCAGGTGCGTTAACTTTAGCAGGAATTACTGGAGCTACCGCCTTTATTCCAGAAACAAAGGCTGCCGCCGCTCAAGAACAAAGCTTTACAAAATTTTATTCTTTGCAAACTGGAAGTAGTTCCGAACAAGAACCTATTTTCCTTCAAAAGGGACAAGAACTAACAATTCATCCTAACAGCAAAACTCCTAGTTACAGTGTTTATGACTCAAATCATAACCTTATTGGGCGTTATTCTGATGGTTACGGCAGAATTTTCGCTGCAAAAACAGATGGAAATATGTATGTCCAATTTCATGCACCTTACGTGTACTATAGTCCTGTTAGTTTTTCTGTTACTTATACAATTCAATAAAAAAGAGGCCCTTTATAGGGCCTCTCTTATTGCTCTTTCCAATTCACTTTTACAAATCCATCTTTCACCATGAAACCACTTATATTAAATACGTACTTTTCGTTTGCCTTCAATGTAACTGTAAAATTACCTTTTTTTGATTCACAGATTTCTTTTAACTCTTTAATACTTTCCGCTTGTCTTTCATACAATCTAAAGCATAAGTTACCACGTCTTGCATCTGTTTCATAAAAAAATGTTACTTCTGTATCTTTTTCGTACTCAAGCTCAATGTCTTTCCCCGCAGTATCCCATGATGAGAACTTGGCCTCGTAACTTGCCTCTCCTTGCTTATCGCTTTCTAAATATATATCTCCGGCTCTCCACGTATCATCTAACGTTTGGACAAAAGCAAAGCCACTGAGTAATACAAACATTACACTTGCAAATATGGCAACTAACGTTATTTTTTGTTTTTTCATACCCTTCATCATATGTTCTCCTTCTACTCTCTTTTTACTTCTTCGCATCATATATAACAAAACTCCAATAAAGAATGGTAATAGAATCGATACCACACTCCACCACTTACTTATTCCATGCGTTTTTGCATCTGTATATACCCATGATGCTATACATACTAAAAGTGCTATAAAAGCAAAAAACATTGTAACTCCTGCCACCTCAAATATCACAAATGGATTAGCGAACTCTTTCATATATTTGTTTGATAAAAATTATATTTTTTTATTATCTCCATACAAAAAGGCAACCACACCATCGTGTGATTGCCTTTTACTTAAAGCGAAAGTCCGCTTCCGCTTTTCTTCATTGTCCAGCTCCAGCGGCTAGAATACTCGGTGGCTTCGCGCCTTCCTCCGAGGCAAAGTACGCCTCTCTGTCAGGAGCTCCATCCCCCTCCTATTCTAAACGAGCCGCTTCCGCTTTTCTTCATTACATTTTTTCTGGTGCAGATACTCCTACGATTGCTAGTGCGTTTTGAAGTGTAGTGCGTACTGCTTTCATTAATTCGTAACGAGCTTTACTTAACTCTAAGTTATCTTGGTTTAATACTTTCTCTGCATTGTAGAAGCTGTGTAGCGCTGCAGCTAATTCAAATGCATAGTTTGTAATGCGGTGTGGCAGACGTTTTTGCGCTGCATCCGCAACTACAGCTGGGAATTCACCAAGTTTTTTCAGTAATTCTACTTCTTTCTCAGAAGTAACAAGTTTATAGTTCACGTCTCCGCCTGTAGCTAATCCTAACTCTTCACCTTGACGAAGGATACTGCATACACGAGCATGTGCATATTGCGCATAGTATACTGGATTTTCATTAGATTTTGATACAGCTAAGTCCATATCGAAGTCTAAATGAGAATCACCGCTACGCATTGCAAAGAAGTAACGCATTGCGTCCACGCCTACTTCTTCCATAAGCTCACGAAGTGTAACTGCTTTACCCGTACGCTTACTCATCTTCATTTTTTCACCGTTTTGGTATAGTTGTACCATTTGGATGATTTCTACTTCTAATGTGTCTTTATCGTAACCAAGTGCTTGTATCGCAGCTTTCATACGAGGAATGTAACCGTGGTGGTCAGCACCCCAAATGTTGATTAATTTATCGAAACCACGCTCTAATTTGTCGCGATGGTAAGCGATATCTGGCGTTAAGTATGTGTAAGAACCGTCGTTTTTAATTAATACACGGTTTTTGTCGTCACCGTAAGTCATTGAACGGAACCAAGTTGCGCCGCCTTCTTCAAAGATTTCGTCACGCTCTTTTAATACAGCAAGAGCCTGATCAATTTTTCCGTTTTTGTATAATGATGTTTCTGAGAACCATACATCGAATTTAACACGGAAGCTCTCTAAGTCTTTTTGAAGTTTTGCTAACTCATATTTCAAACCGTATGAACGATAGAACTCATAGCTTTCTTCTGCATCAGCTTTCGCATAACGATCGCCAAACTCTTCAGCTAAACGTTTACCGATACCGATAATATCTGCACCGTGGTAACCGTCTTCTGGCATTTCTTTATCTAAACCTAACGCTTGCATGTAACGAGCTTCAACAGAAAGAGCTAAATTATGAATTTGGTTACCCGCGTCATTAATGTAGTACTCACGAGATACATCGTATCCTGCTTTTGCTAATACGTTACATAAAGTGTCGCCTACCGCAGCACCGCGTGCATGTCCTAAGTGAAGGTCACCTGTTGGATTCGCAGATACGAACTCAATTTGTACTTTTTCACCTTTACCAGTGTTCGTTTCACCGTAAGCTTCACCAGCATTAACGATTGTTGGAATTAAGTCTGTTAAGTAACTATTATCCATATAGAAGTTAATAAAACCAGGACCAGCGATTTCAATTTTTTCAATAGAAGCTTTTGCTTTATCAAAGTTTGCAACTAATTCTTCTGCAATCATACGAGGTGCTTTTTTCGCAACACGTGCAAGTTGCATTGCCATATTTGTAGAGAAATCACCATTTGTTTTATCTTTTGGAGATTCTAATACAACGTTTGGAATTTGTTCTTCTTTTGCTAATTCTGCCTTTAATACAGCAGCTTGAATTTCTTCTTTAATCAATCCTTTTACCTGTTCTAAAGAATTCATTATTTTGCCTCCTTCAAGTTAATTGTAATTGTATATCTGCCAGCTTCTTGTTCACTTAGAAGCAATGCGTACGTTAAGAAGAGTTGTCCTTTTTTCTTTTCATCCGACCATTTAAAAAGAACGTTATCAGTTTTCGTTTGCAATGCAAACGTACCAAGTTCACTCGTGTACGTACCAGTTGTCCATTCACCTTTCACATGCGTCTGACGCATAGAAATAGCACCTGAACGCATAATGAGAACTTGTTCATCTTGAATTTTTATAATTGTCTTCACTTCGCCTTGTTCGTTCGGCTCTTGGAATGTTACGTATGTACCTTGACCTTTTACATAGTATTGACCATTTGCTTCAAAAGCAACGGTTTCCTTCCTCGCCCCTTCACGGATTTCTGTTACGAAATGAACGTGTACCGGCAAGCCTGCAAGTTGTTTCTTCACGTCTTGCACACCTTTCAAATGTTATAGATATTAAATACTACTTATAATAAATCACTTTTCCTATCATATCAAAAAAAGATGCTGTCTGTCTGCTGAAAAATCAGGAAAACTCCTTTTCAAAAAATAATTCACCCTCACTTTATTTCATATGATAAAATATTTTTTAAATCTAAATATTCTTTTAATTAAAGGGGTGAATGTCGTGATACCAACAAAATTAAAAAAAGGGGATGAAATAAGAGTTATTTCACCATCTTGTAGTTTAAGTATTGTCTCAAATGAAAACAGAAACCTTGCTATAAAAAGATTAACCGACATGGGCTTTCAAGTTACATTCTCAAAATATGCTGATGAGATAGATCGATTCGCTTCCTCTTCTATTTCTTTACGTGTTCAAGACCTCCATGAAGCATTTAGAGACCCTAATGTAAAAGCAATTTTGACGACACTTGGCGGATATAACTCTAACGGCTTATTGAAACATCTCGATTACGATTTAATTCGCGAAAATCCAAAGTTTTTCTGCGGCTATTCTGACATTACTGCTTTACATAACGCACTTTATACAAAAACAGGTCTTGTTACATATTCAGGTCCTCACTTCTCTTCATTTGGAATGGAGAAAGGTCTCGCGTATACAACCGATTACTTTTTTAAATGCTTAACTTCTAATGATTCTATTGAAATCCTACCATCTGAAACGTGGAGTGATGATTCTTGGTATATAGATCAGGAAAATCGAGAATTTATTAAAAATGAAGGATATATTTCGATTCAAGAAGGAGAAGCTACAGGGGATATTATCGGCGGAAATATGAGCACTTTACATTTACTACAAGGTACACCGTATATGCCAAGCTTACGAGATAAAGTTTTATTTCTTGAAGAAGATAGTTTAACGGGAAAAGCTACACTTAAAACTTTCGATCGATACTTACATTCTCTTATGCAACAAACTGATTTTGAATACGTAAAAGGTATCGTTATAGGAAGAATGCAAAAAGGAGCAGAATGTATGATAGAGGACATTCAAGAAATGATTACTTCAAAGCCTGAACTTGCACATATCCCTATTATTGCGAATGCAAGTTTCGGACATACAACTCCGATCTTCACTTTCCCAATTGGCGGACGTGCAAAAATCATTTCTAATAAAGAAAGTTCAGCTATCACCATTTTAACGCACTAAAAAAGGAGCGAACGTTTCGCTCCTTTTATGGTTTTTCTATTTTTTGCAACGCTTTTTGTGGGATTGATTCTTTCGGGATTTCAGCCCATCCTTTTCCCTGCATACCTTTTGCATAAATTTTTATAAAAGCACCCGTATGCAATTCACGGTTCACCATTCTTTTAATAACTTGTAACTTTCCATCTTCTGTATATCCTTTAAATGTATACAAATATTCATCGTCTTTTTTCTCGCTTTTATCTATAACAGCATAATAATCTTGTATTTCTTTATTTGAAAAGAAGTTGTCTACAAAAGCATGCACACCTTCTGTTTTCGTGTTTAAATAATATGCTGTTCCTCCTAAAATAATGGCGAACACAGCTAAAACTTTAATTACCAATTTCATAAATGCGCCTCCTGTTTGCACTACTTTCTCACTAACCGTATGTCTATACCTGTATTATACGAAAAAAAGCATACTATACTCTATCGAAATGCCTTACACTTTCCTTACATTATTGTAAGGGTTTTTCACCTTACAGCAATTTCCCAATAAAAAATTTTTCCGTTTCACAAACTTTTATATTATTATTGAATGATACAAATTTTTATTACAAAAATCAAAGGAGACAGTTTTCAAATGGCTATCTTGCAAGGTTTAGCACTATTACTTGTTGTACTTTGTCTATTTACACTTTTTAGTTACCGTGCGCCTTACGGAATGAAGGCGATGGGTGCTTTAGCTAATGCAGCAATCGCAAGTTTTCTTATTGAAGCATTTCACCGTTATATAGGTGGAGAAATGTTTCATAATGACTTTTTACAATCAGTAGGAGAAGCTTCTGGTAGTATGAGCGGTGTTGCAGCAGCAATTTTAGTAGCATTAGCAATCGGCGTTTCACCCGTATACGCTGTTTTAATCGGTATCGCTACTAGTGGATTCGGTATTTTACCAGGATTTTTTGCTGGATACGTTTGTGCCTTCGTCGTGAAATTTCTCGAAAAGAAATTACCAGCTGGTGTAGAGTTTTTAGCAATCCTATTTATTGCTGCACCAATCTCACGTGGAATGGCCATGCTTATGGATCCACTCGTTAACGCAACACTTGGTAAAATCGGTTCTATGATTTCAGTTGCAACTACAGAAAGTCCTATCATTATGGGTATTATGCTTGGTGGATTAATAACAGTTATTTCTACCTCTCCATTAAGTTCTATGGCATTAACTGCAATGCTTGGATTAACAGGTTTACCAATGGCAATTGGCAGTCTTGCCGTTGCGGCCTCAGCCCCGATGAACTTTATTTTCTTTAAACGACTAAAAATTTGTTCAAAGAAAGATACAATTGCTGTAGCAATCGAGCCTTTAACACAAGCCGATGTTGTCTCAGCAAATCCAATTCCTATCTATATGACAAACTTCGTTGGCGGCGCGCTTGCCGGTATTATTACATCGCTATTCCAGCTCGTTAATAATGCGCCAGGAACAGCATCACCAATTCCAGGGCTTCTCGTCTTGTTTGGATTTAATGACGTTATAAAAGTAACGATCGCTGCTGTACTATGTGGAATCGTTACCACTATTGTCGGATACATCGGATCTATTGTGTTCCGCAAATATCCGATCCGCTCTGCTGATGAAATTCGCGGCATTGCTTCAGAAGAAAAGGTTGCATAAGAAAAAGAGTTATTCTCACCTTTTGAGAATAACTCTTTTTTTCATGTCTTGCTATGGTAAATGGGATTATATCGACGATTTTTTTAATATATCGACTTACCGACACATAACGGATAAAATAAAAGCCCCTATTCATAGGGGACTCTTACTTTATCCAGCTACAGCGGCTAGAATGGTCGGTCGCTTCGCTTCCGCTTTTATTTCTATCCAGTTACGCCTCCTAACCCCTTGCGTCTAAGAACCTTCCCTACCAAAAGGTAAAAAGCACCTTTTGCAGGAAAGAACCTTAGTCACCGGGTCTAAACAGTCGGCTTCACTTTTACTTTACCCAACCGAGCAGCATTTCCCGCACGAATTTGCTTGCTGCGACTGGTGTTTGATCACTATGGTCGTAGACAGGAGCTACTTCTACTAAGTCTGCTCCAACTACATTTATATTTGAATTTGCAATTGCCATGATGGAATCTAATAGTTCTTTAGATGTGATACCTCCAGCCTCTAACGTTCCTGTTCCAGGAGCATGAGCTGGGTCTAATACATCAATGTCGATTGTGACATAGACTGGACGTCCTGCAAGTTTCGGTAATACTTCTTTTAACGGCTCTAATACGTCAAATTTGTATAAGTTCATACCTACTTCTTTCGCCCATTCAAATTCTTCCTTCATTCCAGAACGAATTCCGAAAGAATATACGTTTTCCGGACCAATTAAATCACACACTTTACGAATTGGTGTAGAGTGGGATAAAGGCTCCCCTTCATACGATTCACGTAAATCAGTATGAGCATCCATGTGGATGATTGCTAAATCCGGATATTTTTTTGCCATTGCCTTAAAAATTGGCCAAGACACTAAGTGCTCACCGCCGAGACCTAGTGGAAACTTACCGGCATCTAAAAGTTTTGATACATACTCTTCAATCATGTCTAAGCTGCGTTGTGCATTTCCGAATGGTAATGGGATATCACCCGCATCAAAATATTTTACCTCTTCTAGTTCACGATCTAAATACGGACTATATTCTTCAAGACCGATTGATACTTCACGAATACGTGCAGGGCCAAAGCGAGATCCTGGACGGAAACTTACTGTCCAATCCATAGGCATCCCATAAATAACCGCCTTTGACTCTTCAAAACTTGGATGACTTTTAATAAATACTTTACCTGAATAAGCTTCATCAAAACGCATATTCTTTTCCTCCTTATGTGGAACTTAAGGTATCCCAACCTTTCATTATTTCTCAAATTTGGAGCGTACTGCTCCTCTTTCTCGATTTACCTGGGCCTTCTTGTTATCACAAGAAGACTACTTCATTTGTAGCAGTGTAAGTAACTAGCATGTTCAAGCCTTCTAGACAAACACCTTAAATGAGTTACTTACACTTTATTTATTTCAATTTAACGCTCTTACTTAATTAAATCGCCAACAAATTTCGGTAATGCGAATGCTGCATTGTGTAATTCTTTTGTGTAGTATTTCGTTTCGATTTCGTGGAAACGCTCTTCACTTACTTCTAGTGGATCATGTTTTTTAGATCCGATTGTGAATGTCCAAAGTCCACTTGGATACGTTGGAATGTTTGCTGTGTATAAACGAGTAATTGGGAAGATCTCTTTTACGTCTTTGAACACAGTTGTAATTAGTTCTGGTGTGAACCAAGGGTTGTCCGTTTGTGCAACGAAAATACCATCTTCTTTTAACGCTTTAGAGATTCCAGCGTAGAAACCTTTCGTAAATAAGTTTACTGCTGGTCCTACCGGCTCAGTAGAATCTACCATAATTACGTCATATTCATTTTCGCTTTCTGCGATGTGTAGGAAACCGTCTCCTACTTTCACCTCTACACGCTCATCATCTAATGCGCCTGCAATTGATGGTAAGTACTGTTTAGAGTACTCAATTACTTTTCCGTCAATTTCAACAAGAGTTGCTTTTTTTACGCTTGGGTGTTTTAACACTTCACGAATAACACCGCCATCACCACCACCGACAACTAATACGTTTTCAGGGTTTGGATGTGTAAATAAAGGTACGTGCGCTACCATTTCATGATAAACGAACTCATCTTTTTCTGTTGTCATAACCATGCCATCTAAAATAAGCATGTTTCCGAACTCTTCCGTTTCAACCATATCAAGTTTTTGGAATTCTGTTTGCTCCGTATGTAATGTGCGGTTAATACGTGCCGTAATCCCAAAATGTTTTGTTTGTTTTTCAGTGAACCATAGTTCCATCGTACAATCACGCCTTTCAATGCAAATTTATAATAGGGACATCATTAATGTCCCCTAACAAAAATAAAACAAAACATCCAAAATGTATAGTTAAAAGTACAAAAATACCGAAAATATATTTTAGTCAGAGGGTTCTAACATATATGTGGAAAGGGTTTGCCTTGTAATAGGAAAGAAAACCCTTTCTTAAGAAAGGGCTTTTGTCTCTATTTCTACCGGTTTACGAATCGGAATTAAGATCATAACGCAACCAACTAATACAACAACTCCACCGACTAAAAATGGACTTTGTGGTGAAACAGTGTGTCCGATAACTCCTGATAAAATGGGAGCAATCGCTCCTCCTAACCAACGAACGAAGTTATAAACACCTGACGTAACAGATCTTTCATAAGGTGAAATATCCATTACATAGCTTGTATATAATGCATTATTTAAACCAGATGCTAATCCTGATAGAACGATTAATACGATTTGTAACCACATAATTTTCACAAAGAATAATGCAATTAAGAAAATCGCAAATACGAGTAAACTACCTTTTAACAATGTTTTCGGTTCATATTTCCCTTCTAGCTTATGTGCTAAAATTGCGGAACCGTAAGCTAACGCTAATCCCCATCCACAAAATACAAAACCTAATTGAATAGCGGATAAATGCATAATAAGTGGTGAATATGCTAGCACGACGAAAAATCCGTAGTAGTACAACATCCCTGAAATCGCACCTTGCATAAACGGTTTATATTTCACTAGGTTAAGTAATTCACCTACGCCCGCTGCTTTACGCTTCACTTTTCGCTCCGGTTCTTTTACAAAAAAGAATACTAAAATAAATGCTAAGAAAATTAAAATACTCGTTGCGAAAAATGGGTAACGCCAAGAATGTCCACCTAATATACCACCTAACAATGGGCCACCTGCCATTCCTAAACCGATAGCTGCTTCATATAATCCTACTGCTTCATGAACCTCCTTACTTAATGCTATTAAAAGTGTCATTGCTGTAGCAAAAAACATCGCATTTCCTAATCCCCATCCAGCACGGAAAAGAGATAATTGAGCAATCGTTTGCGATATACCGCATATAAACGCAAATACAGTTACAATTGCAAGACCGATTGTCATCATCCGCTTATCACCAAATCTTGATGCGAATATACCAGCTGGTAACATCATAATTGCCATCGTTAAAATATATGCGGTAAATAACATTTCAACTTGCCAATGCGTTGCACCAATTTTCTCAGCAATAATCGGCAAGATTGGATCGACTACCCCTATACCAGAAAAGGCAAGGAAAGTAGCCACCACTGTAATCAATCTCCCTAGTTTTTGTTTGCTCTCCATTTCGATCATTCTCCTTTTGTGCTCTCTAAAAATGTCACTGCACGATGTAAACTATCTTCAAGTTCTGCCTTTACACGCTGCATTTGCTCCATTTTTTCATCCAGCGTTTGCACTTGTTTCTCAAGCATATCTTTAATTTCTTGAATCACTTCGCGGTCGCGAGGATTCTCGCTATTTCTTCTTTGTTCCATTCTTTCTTTTAACGATAAGAAATGTTGCATTTCTTGAAGCGTGATTCCTAATACTTCTTTCGCCTCCACGATCCTTTTAATTCTTGCAATATCCTCATCCGTATAAAGCCGAATGTTCCCCTCACTACGCTCCGGGGGATGAATTAAACCAATTTCCTCATAATAACGAAGTGTACGCTTTGTTAAACCAACTTGCTTTGTTACTTCATCAATTTTATACATGTTTATTCCTCCCTTCACTCAATTATTACATTTTACGTTAACGTTAACTTTTGTGCAACTGTTAGACTTTTGTAAATTTTTTTCATATAAATTGTATTTTTCTCATAGCGGTTTCATAATGAAGGAAAAGAGATGATAAGGAGATTTTCACATGAATAAACCACTTATTTTCGCTCACCGCGGGGTAAAAGGAACACATCCAGAAAATACGATGATCGCCTTCCAAGAAGCTGAACGCATTGGCGCTCATGGGATTGAACTTGATGTTCATCTATCAAAAGATGGCGAACTTGTCGTAATCCACGATGAAACAGTGGATCGCACAACAAATGGCGTAGGGATTGTTTCTGAAAAAACAGTAGAGGAACTACAATCATTGGACGCTGGTAGCCATAAAGACCCTTCTTTCCATGAAGCAAAAATCCCAACGTTACGCGAAGTTTTCATCTGGCTTTCCACAACGAACTTACAACTAAATATCGAATTAAAAACAGATGTGATTCACTACCCAAATATTGAAGAGAAAGTTGTTGCACTTGTTCGTGAATATCATCTTTCTAATCAAATTGTATTCTCATCATTTAACCATGACTCTGTTTCATTATTAGCAGAAATAGCTCCTGAAATCCCAAGGGCAATTTTATATGATACGCCACTTGCTGATCCTATTGCTGAAGCAAAAATTAGAGAAGCAACTGGTTTACATCCAAACTTTCAGCTACTAACTAAAGAATTCGTACAGTTAGCACAAAAACAAGGGTACGTTTTCCGCCCTTATACAATTAACGAATACAAAGATTTACAAACGATGATTGATTATGGTGTAGATGTCATCATCACCGATTGGCCAGCACGTGCCTTTGAGCTCCTTTCTTAATTGAAGGGGCTTTTTTGTTTTCAAAATTTCATTGTTTAAAATAAATGAAAATCCTCAATACTAATACAATAATGTTTGTATTAATGAGGGGCTGAAAAAGATGAATCAAACTATGAATCCAAAACTTAAAAAATATAAACGTCTTTTCTTCACCGTAATGTTTTCTTGTGTTCTTTTTTTCGTTTTTTCCTTTTTTGTTATTATTATAGTTGCAAAAATTATGGGACCACCTCCTGTCGCAGTCCCGCAAACAAGCGTCTTTTACGCGAATGATGATACAGTTATTGGACAAAGTAACGAAATACAAAAGCGTTACAATGTCTCTCTAAATGAAATTTCTCCCTATGTAAAAGAAGCGACACTTTCTATTGAAGACCAAAGATTTTATAAGCATCATGGCTTCGATATGAAACGTATTGCAGGTGCAATTGTTGCTGATTTAAAAGCGATGGCAAAAGTACAAGGTGCTAGTACGATTACACAACAATACGCACGTAATCTATATTTAGATCATGATAAAACGTGGAAACGGAAACTATTAGAGGCAATGTATACTGTCCGCCTTGAAGTGAATTATAATAAAAATCATATTTTAGAAGGTTATTTAAATACAATTTATTACGGACATGGTGCTTATGGCATCGAAGCTGCGTCTCGTCTATATTTCGATAAAACAGCAAAAGAATTAACATTAGCAGAAGCCAGTATGCTTGCAGGAATCCCGAAAGGACCTAGTGTCTACTCTCCCTTTTTAAAAGAAGAACGTGCTAAAGGACGTCAATCTCTCATATTAGATGAAATGGTAGAACAAGGTTATATTACGAAGCAGCAAGCAGCTTCTGCAAAAAAGGAACCACTAACTTTTGCCTCGCTTGATACGAAAAAAGTAGCAGAGGTTGCGCCTTATTTCCAAGATGCTGTACAAGCTTCTCTTCTTCGGGATATCGGACTGGATGAGCAAGCCTTACAACGAGGTGGCTTACGTATTTATACAACTTTAGATCCTAAGTTACAATCTGTAGCAGAACAAGCTGTCAAAGATCATATACCTGAAACAGCAAACATACAAACTGCCCTCGTCTCTATGAATCCAAAAACAGGTGAAGTGGCTGCTCTTGTTGGAGGAACTGATTATAATACGAGTCAATTTAACAGGGCTACACAAGCCGTCCGTCAGCCTGGATCTACATTTAAACCCTTTCTATATTACGCAGCTTTGGAACGAGGATTCACCCCTGCTACGCGCTTAAAAAGCGAATACACTGTATTCACTTTAGGTGACGGTGTTTCAAAGTATAAACCGAAAAACTATAAAGATTATTACGCAGATGATTTCGTAACGATGGCACAAGCTCTCGCAGTCTCTGATAACATATACGCTGTGAAAACAAATTTATTTTTAGGTGATGACACGCTCGCAAAAACAGCGAAGCAATTCGGAATTAAGAGTGCATTAAAAGATGTGCCTTCCCTAGCTCTCGGCACGTCTCCTGTAAAACCAATTGAAATGGTGAATGCTTATAGTATGTTCGCAAACGGTGGAAAAGAAGTAAAACCTATCTTTATTCGCCGTATTATGGATCATGAAGGGAACATGTTATACGATGCTCATTTGGAGAGCAAACAAGTTCTCGATAAGAGCAAAGCGTTTGTGATGGAAGAAATGATGACTGGTATGTTTAATAAAAAACTAAGCAGTTATGCCGCTGTAACTGGTCAATCTATGTTATCAAAACTATCAAGAACATATGCCGGAAAGTCTGGTTCTACTGAAACCGATAGTTGGATGATTGGATTCACTCCGCAAATTGTAACTGGTGTATGGGTTGGATACGATCAACCTAAATCTATTTCAAACGTAGCAGAACAAGGATATGCGAAAAAAATATGGACCGATACGATGGAGAAAGGCTTAGATGGACAACCTAAAAAGGATTTTAAACAACCAAGTGATGTCGTAGCCGTTAATATTAACCCAGAAAACGGCAAGATTGCTACAAAGAACTGTCCAATTTCAGTTAAAATGTATTTCGCCAAAGGTACCGAGCCTACTGAATATTGTATGGATCATGTCGATGATAAAGAGGAATTTGAAAAAACAAGTGAAGAAAAGAAAAAAACAAGTTGGTGGAAAAAATATCTTCCTTGGTAAAAAAATAGCTGACGGACATCCGTCAGCTATTTTTTATTCACTTAATAATGCATGACGCAATTCTTCACTAGACTCGTTCCAAATCGCTTCATTATGTTCTTTCAAGAACGTACCAAGTACTTTTTTAGAAGATTCATCCATATGTTCAACCATAATGTGACGCTTCAATGATTTATCCATTTTGTTTACATGCTCTGGAAGTGATTTATATCCGCGGCGAATTTCACGGTCTACTGTCATTTCACAAGCTGTTACCCCTGCGTAATAAGCACCGTTCGGTGTTCTTTCAATTGTTACCCAAACAAGCCAAAATGGTTTTCCGTTTGGAACGTCATCTTTATTTGTTAAAAACTTAATTCCTTTTTCTACTGTACTACGCGCATGCATCGCACCGATATCAACGAATGCAGTTTTCTCTAGTACATCAACAAATACAGGTGAAATGTTTTCTAAGCTTAATGCCCCAACACCAAATCCACCATGTCCATCTGTTGAATCATTTTTCACGATATTAAAACCGATTTTCTTCTTTTTCTCTGTCATATGTAACTTCCTCCTCACTTAAAAATTATAAAAGCCCAAAAATAGGCGCAATAATACTTTGTAAAAATACGAATACATACGGAATGACAACATTGAAAATAGGTTGAATTGTGTAATTGCTAAGCGGTGTAATAACAAGAATTAATAACGCAATTGCTCCATATTTTTCATACTGTGTCATTTTCGCGCGAATATTTGCTGGTGCTAAATCTTCCACAACGCGATATCCATCAAGTGGCGGAATCGGTAATAAGTTAAATACAAGTAAAACGATATTAAGCATAATAAAAATTTGGAAGAATCGACCTAATGTATCTGCTACTGCAAATGGAATTGAGTCTAGTACGCCAAATGTTAATAAGCTATACCAAATAATTAAACCAATCGCACTTAAAATTAAGTTACTAATCGGTCCTGCAATAGAAACTAATATGCCTGCAAGACGTGGTCTTTTAAAGTTATAGGGGTTAACAGGCACCGGTCTTGCCCAACCGAATCCAAGAATTAATACTGCAATCATCCCGATAGGATCTAAATGGGCCATCGGTGATAACGTTAAACGTCCTTGTTTTTTCGCTGTATCGTCCCCAAATTTATATGCAACATATGCATGTGCAAATTCATGAACGGATAGTGCAATAATAATCGCCATTGCTACTAACGGAATTTCGTGCAATGGATATCTAAATAACTGATCCATACTTCATCTCCTCTTCAATATGTCAAAAAAGAAATTATTTGTTTTTTCGATTGTTCTTCCCCATAATCCGCTATAATAAGAGTGTAACTTACATAAAAGGAGCGATTGTACATGCCATACGTAACAGTGAAAATGCTAGAAGGACGCACAGAGGAACAAAAGAAAGCTCTTGCTGAGAAAGTAACAGCAGCAGTAAGCGAAACAACTGGTGCTCCTGAAGAAAACATCGTTGTTTTCATCGAAGAAATGTCTAAAAACCATTATGCAGTTGGCGGAAAACGCTTAAGCGACAAATAATTTCAAGTTCTTTCATAAGAAGCAGCCATTAGCTGCTTCTTATTTTTTGCCTTCTAACAACTCGATAATTCTCTCTTTATATTTTCCTTTTCTTCCATCTTCATAGATTAAATCATGCGGATAGAATAACTTTTGGTCCGTTCTCTTCTTCCCCGTAATCGCCTCAACAATATCCGATTCACGTGAAAGCTCTCTAAGTTCCCCGTTCGGCATAAGGAGTAAGATTGGCAGACGCTCTTCCTCTTCTCCTGCGCGATAAAAGTCATATGGTAAATCCGATGTTGAATCAACTACTAAATAATACTCTGGATCTAGTCCAATCTTTTTAAATAAGCTGCTTAGCTCCATCCAATTATCTAAACCGTGCTTATCTGTAAACTCTACATATTTAAATAGATTTCGATTCATAAAACGACGGCATAAGTCACTTAAAATTGGATCTTCTTCGTCTTGCCATACTTGGAAGTAATAATACATTACGTTCTCGTCTAGCTTTAAATAATCCTCTACTGTCACTTCTTCTTCAAACAAAGAATAAAAATGAACAGGATGATTTTTAAACGCATAATACTTCTCATGCAATGATTTAGCACGGTGTAAAATCTTCGTTAAAATAACTTCTGCACTGCGCGTTACCGGATGGAAATATACTTGCCAATACATTTGATAACGGCTCATAATATAATGCTCAACAGCATGCATACCACTATTTTTAATAACTACTTGATTCCCATACGGACGCATGACACGCAATATACGTTCCATATCAAAGTTCCCGTACTTTACACCTGTGAAATAAGCATCTCTTAATAAATAATCCATACGATCTGCATCAATTTGACTTGAAATCATACTAATCGCTAATTTATTAGTGGATGTTTTCGCAATTACATCTGCCACTTTTTGCGGGAAGTCCTTATCCACACGACTTAATACACGATTAATTTCCGTATCTCCTACGATAATCTTTTGCGTAAATTTCTCATGATCTAATGAAAATACTTTTTCAAACGAATGAGAAAATGGGCCGTGACCGACATCATGAAGTAATGCCGCACATAAACATAACAATCTATCTTCAGCATTCCAGTTCGGTCTGCCATCAAACACATCATCAATCATACGACGAATAATTTCATATACACCTAACGAATGAGTAAAGCGACTATGCTCTGCACCGTGAAATGTAAAAAATGTTGTTCCAAGCTGCTTAATACGGCGCAAGCGTTGAAATTCTTTCGTTCCGATTAAATCCCAAATAACACGATCACGCACGTGCACATATTTATGTACTGGGTCTTTAAACACTTTTGTTTCGCTGAGTTTGTCGTTTAAATATACCACTTTTCGACATCCCCCTTTCTTTACTGCATTCTTACTATATATTATAAACGAAATAGGAAACAGAAAGAAATGAAAGACTGTATTAATTGCCCTTATATAAAGAAAAAATCACCTTTACCGAAGTAAAAGTGATTTCTTTTTATACATTATTTTCCTAAAACGAACTCAGCAACTTCATCTAAGATCATTTCTTTTCCTAGTGGGAAGTAACCTTTGTTTAGATCTTCATTTTTAATTGTAAATACGTGGTTATTTTTAACAGCATTCATGTTTTTCCAAATTGATTCTTCTTGGAATTCTTTTAGACGCTGAGAACCGTCACCCGTTGTAAATACAAATAAGTAATCTGGGTTGTAATCGATTAAAGCTTCTTTTTGTACTTGTACTAATGGTTTATCAGTTGGTGTACCTTTAACTGCTGGTAATTTTAAATCATTAAAGATTACGCTACCGTAACCGTAGTCACCATATACACGGAATGCATTTGGATATGCAGCCATTTTCATGAATGTTGCATCACCAGTTTTAGCGATAATTTTATCATGTAATTTGCTTGCTTTTTCATCATACTTTTTAAACCATTCTTTTGTTTCTTTCTCTTTACCAAGAATTTGGCCTACTTCTTCAAACTTTGGACGCCATTGATCTAATGGAGTGTTTAACATAACTGTTGGTGCAATTTTAGATAATTGATCGTAAATCTTTTCTTGACGATTATTTACAAGAATTAAGTCTGGTTTTGCAGCAGCTACTGCTTCGATGTTAATTTTATCGCCCCAAGCAGAACCAACTGGTTTAACGTCTTTTAATTTATTTGCAATATGTGCATCAATTTTTTCTTGAGATGTATTAGCTGTAATAATTGGTTTCATACCAAAGATTAATAATTCTTCTGTTGAACCACTAAGGTCAGCAATTTTCTTTGGATTTGCAGGGATTTTAATTTCCCCTTTTGCATGTTTTACAGTGCGCTCTTCAGTCTTCGCATCTGCTTTCTTTTCTTCTTCTTTGTTAGAACAAGCTGCAAATAGTACAGAAGTAACCACTAGTACCATTGCTAATAGTGCCATTTTAAAATTCTTCATGTTCCCACTCCTTCTGGCTGTATTTATCTTATAATTTAGGATGAACTATAAGAAACAAAGATAACAATTAATCAATATATATTTATTAACCGTTGTTAATGACCCATTCTAATGGGCGTTCAACTTCCCATTTATAAGTAAGAAGCTCAACGTCCATTAGAAGTCCCCCTCTTTACGAGGGGGTTCTATTTATGCTTTTTTACGCAATTGATTACTAATCATCGCTAAATCATATGTTAAACAAATCGGTTTACAGTTTACTGGACATGGAACGATTTGCGCTTCAATCTCAAACACGTTACGAAGTGTTTCACTTGTCATAACCTCATCTGGCGTTCCTTGTTTCATTAACTTACCTGCTTTTAATGCAATCATATGATCAGAGAAACGAGAAGCATGATTTAAATCGTGAATAACCATCACAATTGTCCTACCTTCTTCTTGGTTCAATTTCTTCAGTAAGTTTAATACTTCAAGTTGATGTGCCATATCTAAATATGTCGTTGGTTCATCTAATACAAGTAAATCTGTTCCTTGTGCAAGAGCCATCGCAATCCATACCCTTTGACGTTGACCACCTGATAAGGCTTCTGCTGAACGATTTGCGAACTCTGTCATTCCCGTCACTTCAAGTGCCCAATGAATGTAGCGATAGTCTTCTTCTTTCAATGTTCCAAATCCTTTTTGATGAGGAAAACGTCCATATGAAACAAGTTCAAACACAGTAAGGCCTGTTGGCACTTCTGCAGTTTGTGGTAAGATCGCCATTTTCTTTGCGATTTCTTTCGTTGGCTGTTTCTCAATTGCTTTTCCATCAAGATAAACAGTACCTTTTTTCGCCTTCAAAATACGAGAAGCCGTTTTTAATAATGTGGATTTCCCACAACCATTTGGTCCAATAATCGTTGTAATTTTTCCTTCCGGAATTTCAACTGTTAATCCATCAATAATTAATCCTTCATTATAGCCAACAGATACCGAATCAACTGCTAAAGTTGCCATGCAAAAAGCCTCCCTTTATTTTGTCCTCATAAGTAAATATATGAAATATGGTGCACCAATTACAGAAATAACAAGACCGACCGGTATTTCTGAAGTTGGCAACACACTTCTTGAAATTACATCTGCAAATAAAAGCAAGAACGTTCCTATTAATGCTGCAGTTGGTAACATGATTTGATGTTTACCACCAACAAGGCGTCTCGCTAAATGAGGAGCCATTAAACCGATAAAACCTATTCCGCCCGCCACCGCAACAGATGCACCAGCTAAACAAACTGCAATAAATAATAATTTACGTCTTTCTTTTTCTACGTTTACACCAAGGCCAACAGCTGTAGAGTCGCCTAAATTCATTACATTTAATATGTGTGCTTTACTAATAGCAAGCGGTAAGAAAATAACCATCCATGGAAGTACACTTAATACGAATTTCCAATCTGTACCCCAGAGACTTCCCGCTAACCAAATCGTAGCAAAACGAAAATCGTTAGATGTCATCTTCATAGAGAAAATTAAACTAACGGCACCAAATCCAGCCGCAACAGCAATACCAACAAGTATTAATCGAGTCGATGAAACGCCGTCTTTCCATGCTAATAAGTAAATAATAACTGCCGCTAATATCGCACCAACTAGGGCGAAAAATGGAAGGATAAATACAGATAAAAATGTACCCGTCCCAACTTTTCCAAAGAAAAAGTAGACGAATATAACAACCGTTAATCCCGCTCCAGCGTTAATACCTATAATACCTGGATCAGCAAGTGGATTTCTTGATAGCCCTTGCAGAATTGCACCTGACATCGCTAACGCAGATCCTACTAATATAGCGATAACCATACGCGGCATACGAAATTCAAATAAAATAACTGACTGATCTTCAGCCCCGAGTCCAACCAATGACTTTAATACATCCATTGGTGGTATTTTAAAAGTTCCTGTATTTAAACTAATAAGAAATATAGAAATGATTAATCCTACTAAAACTGTTAAAACAGAAACGTTCTTTTTTGTTAAAATACTCGTCCTCACATTTTTCCTCTCCCTTCGTTACGTGCTAAGTAGAGGAAGAATGGAACCCCAATTAGCGCTGTAATTGCTCCAATTGGCGTTTCAAATGGTGGATTAATAACGCGAGATAACATATCTGCACACTCAATTAACAATCCACCTAAGACTGCAGAACATGGAATAACCCATCTATAGTCTGAGCCTACTAGGAAACGAGTCATATGTGGAATTACAAGACCAACAAACCCAACTGACCCTGCCATAGAAACTGCAGAACCTGTTAACACAAGAACAAGTACTGTTCCGATAAATTTAATTAATGTCGTATTTTGACCAAGTCCAATCGCAATTTCTTCACCGAAGCTCAAAATTGTAATATACCTCGACATCATAATTGCAATAAAGAGACAAACTAGACCAATTGGCACTAACATATTAATACTTTGCCATTTCACTCCAGCAACTCCGCCTGCATTCCACATACTCACCTCTTGGGCAAGATTGAAATACAGCGCAATTCCAGATGAAATTGCCCCTAATAAAGCACTAATTGCTGCACCTGCTAAAGCTAATTTCACAGGTGTTAATCCACCTGGTGAAGAAGACCCAATTCCATATACAATACTTGCGCCAAACGCAGCTCCAATAAAAGATGCGATAACAAACATTAAATAAGGTGAATTAGGGAAGAATGCATACATAATTGCAATCCCGAATACAGCGCCATCTGTAATCCCCATTAACGATGGTGATGCAAGTGGATTTCGCGTCATACCTTGCATAATTGCTCCTGATACCGCTAAAAAGGCACCTGCAACTACGCCCCCTATTGCTCTAGGCATGCGAAGTTCTTGAATTACGTTATGATGCGTAATAGAACCATCAAACTGAAACACAGCTTGCCATACGGTCTTTAAACTAATATCTGCCGCGCCAAACGAAATAGAAACTGCCATGCTTAAAGCTAATAAAATTGTACCCGCTACTAAAATGATAGAAGCGATGAGCGGCCTGCTCTTAATCTCTTTAACACTCTCTTCTTGTTGTTCTATACTCCTTGCGCTCGCTTCCATCCCTCAACCATCCTAACCAAAAACATATATTTAATAAAATGAAATTTATTCTCAAATAGTAATAAAAAAATTAGGTGAATTGGCTTATTCTTGATAATGATTATCAGAATCAGACACTTTCTATTCTACCCACCGCTTCAAAAGGCTGTCAACCATTATTTTGAAATACAAATTCATATAAATTGACAATGTAATGAACAGTTGATGTTCATCTGTCACTGACTATCAGTAATAACCAATTAAGCTTCCGTAGAATAACTCATTCCTCTTATGGGTATAAAAAAAGAAGAGTAATCTGTTCACTCTTCTTTTTCTTACTTATTTAACTTTGCTTCAATTTTTACAATTAATTCATCTTCTGTTGGAGCTGCAACTGGACGATTATTTACAAATGCGAATGATTTTTTACGACCAGGACCACAGTAAGACTGGCATGCAACTTCAATCGTTGCACATGAATCTACTTTTTTTAACTTCGGAATTAACGTTTTAACGTTCGTTGCCTGACAATCATCGCACACACGAAATTCGTTTCCCATTATATAACACTTCCTCTATTTTAAACTTTTCTCAAGTACATTTAAAAATAAACACTAAATGGTATTTTACCGCTCTTTTAAGCTCGTTGCAAGTTTCCTTGCGACGCTCTTTCCTTCATATAAAGCTACATATTTTTATGCTCTCCTACAGAAGCTTCCATCATTCTTGGCAAAATTTATCCCGCTGTTTGCGGGCAGTAAGACTTCCGCCTTAAAATTCGGCGAATGTGAGAGAGTTAGGTAGAAAATCCACTGCCCGTAAAAACCCCTAATAATCAGCGGGAGACGGAAAAAACTTTCACTGATTAAAGTTTCACTTTATTCCTTTCATCGAAATCTACCATATTTTTAAAAGCTTTGTATAAAAGCACATTTTTTTGCCCATTATAAAAATAGGAAGTTCATAAAAAGAAAGGGAGTTGAATCTATGAAAGTAAGACAAGATGCTTGGACAGACGAGGATGATTTATTACTTGCTGAAACGGTACTTCGCCATGTTAGAGAAGGAAGTACGCAATTAAATGCATTTGAGGAGGTAGGAGATCAGTTAAATCGCACATCCGCTGCTTGTGGTTTCCGCTGGAATGCCGTTGTTCGCTATAGTTATGAGCAGGCTCTTCAACTAGCAAAAAAACATCGTAAAGATAAAATGCGTGCTGCGAGCGGTGAACAAGCGAAAAAACGTTTACTTTATACACCACCAGCTTCAGGAGCGATAGCTGATTATGAAGAACTAGTACAAGAGGAAACAACTGTACAGTATAAAGAAGCTAGTCTATATCAAGAGCCTACTATCCCTGCTGTAAAAAGCTCTATCACAATGCAAGATGTTATTTACTTTTTACAAACCGTTGGATCTTCAAATATTAAATTAACCGGTCTTGAAAACGAGAATACGAGATTGAAACAAGAAATTAAATCACAAATCTTGCGAAATGAAGAACTAGAAAAGAAACTAGAAAAATTAGAACAACAATCTCATACTGTACAAGAGGATTACGAAACACTTATGAATATTATGAACCGCGCTCGTAAATTAGCAGTAATGGATGATGAGGAACGTTCACAAACTTCTTTCCGAATGGATCGAAACGGTAATTTAGAAAAAATTGCAGAATAAAAAGGATGCATGCAATGCATCCTTTTTATTATTTCACTTCAAGCACACATGCTTCTTTTACTTTAAAATCTCTCTTTATATATGGGAAAACTCCTTTCATCATTTTTTGCTATAATAGAGATTGTCATTTTAAAGATAAGGGGTTAGTTATATGAGCAATTCCCGTTCAATTTTATCTCAGCCAGAGTGGCGTATTGTAGATCAGTCTAGTTTAGGACCGACATTCCATGCCTTGCAATCATTCGCAATGGATGACACATTATGCACAAGTATTGGGAATGGCGCATCCGCTGCAACAATGCGTTCTTGGGTTCATCACAATACAATCGTTCTCGGCATTCAAGATTCACGCCTACCACACTTAGAAGAAGGTATTTCCTTTTTAAAAGAAAACAACTTCAATGTTATCGTTCGTAATTCCGGTGGACTTGCGGTCGTACTTGATGAAGGTGTGTTAAACGTATCACTTTTATTCCAAGAAACAGAAAAAGGTATCGATATTGATCTGGGATACGATACAATGTGGCATTTAATTAAGGAAATGTTAAAAGATTACGACGTTACAATCGAGGCAAAAGAAATTGTTGGTTCTTATTGTCCTGGTAGCTATGATTTAAGTATTCGCGACCAAAAATTCGCAGGTATTTCTCAGCGCCGTATTCGCGGTGGGGTTGCTGTACAAATTTACTTATGTGCTACAGGAAGCGGATCGGAACGCGCTGCGCTTGTTCGCGACTTTTACAATGTAGCAATTCAAGGAGAAGAAACACGCTTCACGTATCCTGAAATTGTACCGAGTACAATGGCCTCACTCTCAGAATTACTTGGTGAAACAATTACAGTACAAGATTTAATGATGCGTCTTTTAAAAACATTACAGCAATTCGCTCCAAAGTTAACACCATCTCAATTAACAGTAGATGAAGTTCCTTTATATGAGACGAGTTTACAGCGTATTATTGATCGTAATAATAAAGCACTTGGCTTAGAAAAATAAAAACGACCACCCTAAGGGTGGTCGTTTTTCATAGCAATTCATTATAGAATTAAAGTGCTTGAGCTGCTGTAATTAAAGCTAACTTGTACACTTCTTCTTCGTTACATCCACGAGATAGATCATTTACAGGCATGTTTAAACCTTGTAAGATCGGTCCTACTGCTTCGAAGTTACCTAAGCGTTGAGCGATTTTGTAGCCAATATTACCAGCTTCTAAGCTTGGGAATACGAATACGTTAGCATCACCTTTAATTGTAGAACCTGGAGCTTTTTTCTCAGCTACAGATGGTACGAATGCAGCATCGAATTGGAATTCTCCATCTAAAGTTAATTCTGGAGCCATTTCTTTTGCAATGCGAGTTGCTTCTACAACTTTTTCTGTTTCTGGAGATTTTGCAGAACCTTTTGTAGAGAAGCTTAACATAGCAACTCGTGGGTCAATGCCAAATAGTTCAGCAGTTTTCGCACTTTCAATACCAATTTCAGCTAAATCTTGACTGTTTGGTGCAATGTTAATTGCGCAATCAGCGAATACATATTTCTCTTCTTCGCGTACCATGATGAATACGCCAGAAGTTTTTGTAACGCCTGGTTTTGTTTTAATAATTTGAAGTGCTGGACGAACTGTATCAGCTGTAGAGTGAGCTGCACCACTTACTAAACCATGTGCTTTGCCCATGTATACAAGCATTGTACCGAAGTAGTTTTCGTCTTTAAGGATTTTACGAGCGTCTTCTTCAGTTGCTTTACCTTTACGGCGTTCAACGAAAGATGCTACCATTGCATCCATTTCTTCGTATGTAGCTGGGTCATAAATATCAACGCCTGCTAATGTTAAATTCATGCTAGCAGCTTTTGCGCTAATTTCTTCTTTATTACCAACTAAAATTGGTTTTACTAACTCTTCTTTTGCTAAACGCTCTGCAGCGCCTAAAATTCTTTCATCAGTTCCTTCAGGAAGTACGATAGAAATGCCTTTTCCTTGAACTTTTTCTTTTACTGTTGTAAATAAGTTGCTCACGAATAAACCCTCCTACATATGTTAAAAAACTCTATCTTTAAGAATACTGCTTTTCCTCTATATTTTAAACTTATAGCTCCCAAAAAATAGATAAAATGAAAATGATTATATTTTCATAAAATTCAGCCGAAAAATATGTCCTACTTAAGCCTTATTTTCTCCCGTTTTCTAATAAATATAAATGTGACAATTTTATGTGCCGAAATTTTATATAGATGATTTTAAAACTATATATGCTATAGTTAACGTGTAAAACTATCATTAACTGAGGTGAATAGAATGAGTGAAGCAACAACAACGTTAGATGGCTGGTATTGTCTACATGATTTACGTTCTATTGATTGGGCTGCATGGAAAACATTATCTAGCGACGAACGCGGACAAGCTGTGTCTGAATTTTTAAATGTCGTTGAAAAATGGAACGAAGTAGCTACTGCAAAAAAAGGTAGTCACGCAATGTATACAGTTGTTGGTCAAAAAGCTGATATTATGCTTATGATTTTACGTCCAACAATGGAAGAGTTAAATGAAATTGAAACAGAATTAAATAAAACAACATTAGCTGAATATATGGTTCCTGCATATTCTTACGTATCTGTTGTTGAACTAAGCAACTATCTTCCAGCTGATGAAGATCCATACCAAAACCCACAA
The DNA here is from genome assembly GCF_016483575.1 of Bacillus cereus group sp. N12. Lineage (NCBI taxonomy): Bacteria > Bacillati > Bacillota > Bacilli > Caryophanales > Bacillaceae > Bacillus > Bacillus cereus group sp. N12. Next base: position 16,598 of record NZ_JAEHBO010000049.1, on the reverse strand, counting down.
ATCTTAGCTCGCTTATATCCAGACCTACCAAAAGCAAATCACATTTGCTTCTATCCAATGGACAAGCGTCGCCAAGGTGATGACAACTGGTACATGCTTCCTATGGAAGAACGTAAAAAAATGATGTACAGTCATAGTAAAATTGGGCGCCAGTACGCAGGTAAAGTACGCCAAGTTATTTCAGGATCAGTCGGATTCGACGATTTCGAGTGGGGCGTAACATTATTCGCTGATGATGTTCTTCAATTTAAGAAACTTATATATGAAATGCGCTTCGATGAAGTAAGTGCTCGTTATGGTGAATTCGGAACATTTTTCGTTGGAAACATTTTACCGAACGAAAAAATAGAGAAATTTTTACACATATAAAGTGAAACTTTAATCAGCCCTCATCAATCGGGCTGCCTGGCCAATAGCTGGATAAATAGTAAAAAAGGAACGAAATTCGTTCCTTTTTTTATTTCCCTCTATATTTCTCCTCAAAAAACTCCTTTTCTCCGCAAATTTGAACAAAAATCGACAAATTCTTTTCAAATTTCTTGTAAAATTGTAACCTTTTTATATATAAAATTATGCTAAAATGATACGAGCTATATGCTAAATAACGATGCGAAGGTGATAATCTATATGAAGAAAATCTTGTCTATTTTACTATTGCTCGTATTGTCAATTTCTTCCTTAGCAGTAACAACATCCCATGCGGAAGAAAAAATACATATTGAGGCAGCCGCTGCACTTCTATTTGATGCAGCTACAGGAAAAATACTGCATGAGCAAAATCCAGATGAATTACTAGCTATCGCTAGTATGTCAAAATTAATTGTTGTTTATGCTATTTTAGAGGCAATTAAAGAAGGGAAAATTACTTGGGATACAAAAGTAAATATTTCTGATTATGCTTATGAAGTCTCTCGTAATAACGAATTCTCTAACGTACCGTTTGAAAAAGGACGTCAATATACTGTAAAAGAATTATATCATTCTATCGTTATCTTCTCTGCGAATGGATCTAGTATTGCTTTAGCAGAACTTCTTGCAGGAAGCGAAAAAAACTTCTTAAATCTTGCAAATGACCATGCAAAAAAACTAGGGTTAAAGAAATATAAATTTGTAAACGCTACTGGGTTAAATAACGCTGATTTAAAAGGGAAACATCCTGAAGGAACTGATCCGAATGGAGAAAACTCCATGTCAGCTCGCGATATGGGTATTCTTTCAAAAACAATTATTACAAAGTATCCAGAAATGCTAGAGGATACAAAACAAAGATTTAGAAACTTCCCGGATAATCATCCGAAGCCAATTCGTATGGAAAACTGGAACTGGATGCTACCAGGTGCTGCTTTCGCTTATGAAGGGTCAGATGGTTTGAAAACAGGAAGTTCTGATACGGCTGGATATGGATTCACTATTACAGCAAAACGTGGTGATTTACGTCTTATTTCCGTTATTATTAAGACAAAATCAATGGACGAGCGTTTCACAGAATCTCGTGCATTAATTGAATATGGATTTAATAGCTTCGAAAAACAAAAGCTGAAAATTGATAAAAATAATACAATCTCTGTAGTAAAAGGGAAAGCAGATCAAGTAACTGTTGCACCTGAAAAAGAAATAACAGTAATTGCGAAAAAGGGTGACAAATCACCTTACAAAATTTCTACTGAAGCAGATAAGTCACTCGCTGAAGATGGACATTTAATTGCTCCTATTAAGAAAGATACAAAGGTGGGTTCCATCGTTTTAGAATCAACTGATAAATATGGTTTCTTAGATGGAAATAAGAGCATGAAGGTTGCTGCAAAAACGACAGAAGAAGTAGAAAAAGCAAATTGGTTCGTATTAACAATGCGTTCCGTTGGTGATTTCTTCTCAAACTTATGGTCCAAAATATTTTAATGATAAAAAGCTAGCACACGCTAGCTTTTTTATTTTCCTCTCTCAATGTAAAACTTCGTTTGGTTGTCATATCTGAGTCCTTTTCCTCATACGTATGAACTAGTAATTGTTCCACACTTCATCTAGAGATAAAGTGAAACTTTAATCAGTGGGGGTTTTGTTCATCCCCCACTGATTATTAGCCTTCACCAATCGGGCGTTTAGGGGCAGTTTGATCTCCCACCCACCTTCTTTGCTCCAGCCAAATTTTAAGGTGGGAGTCTTACTGCCCATTAAAGCGGGATAAACCTCTTTCCAAAAGGTATTCCACAAAGAGAGGTGACACATAATGGGTGTTATTGCTTATAACGAAGAAGATGTAAAGTTATTAGCTAGACTGATGCGTGCTGAAGCCGAAGGAGAAGGGCAACAAGGAATGCTAATGGTCGGAAACGTTGGGGTAAATCGTGTCCGTGGAAATTGTTTAGATTTTAAAAAGATACGTAATTTACGTCAAATGGTTTATCAAAATCCTGGTGGTTTTGAGGCAACTCAAAAAGGATATTTTTATCAGCGAGCGAGGGAGCAAGATATCGCATTAGCAAGACGGACCATTCAAGGACAACGTTTTTGGCCCGCTAACTTTGCCTTATGGTTTTTTAGGCCTGAAGGTCCTTGTCCGCCAACTTGGTATGACCAACAAAATTCTGGTCGCTTTAAAAAGCACTGCTTCTTCCAGCCATCTGCCGGAGACTGTCCAAGCGTATATTAGGCAATGAAAATGAGGAGGGATTTTTGAATGGCACAGCAACAAAACCCGTACTATGGAACAGGTTTTTATCAACCATCAGGCACTTACGTACAACCACAACAAATGACCGCGCAGCAACAGCAACAACAGCAAGCAATGCAACAACAAGCTGCTCAGGCTCAACTTGCAGTTTCTCAAGGGATGTTACCGCTCGAGCAATCATACATTGAAAACATTCTTCGCTTAAATAAAGGAAAGCAAGCTACAGTTGTAATGACTTATGAGCGTGGTAGCTCGCTCGGTACACAATCTTATACAGGGATTATCGAAGCGGCCGGACGTGATCATATCGTTATTAGTGAACCACAATCAGGGAAACGTTTTTTACTATTAATGATCTACTTAGATTATGTAGAATTCCCAGAAGAGATTACGTATTTACCTAGTCAACAAGCAACTTATGCTCCGAGACCATAAAAAAAAGCTGGCAAATGCCAGCTTTTGTTTTTTTATAACCCTTTTACTACTGCAGTTCCTACTAAAATCCACGCCACAATAAACGCTACACCACCAAGAGGTGTAATTGGACCAAAGAACTTAATACCTGTCGTACTTAGTGCGTAAAGACTACCTGAGAACATAATAATCCCAGCTACCATAAGCCAACCAGCAGTAGTTAAAAGTGATGATTGAATCTTATCCATCAATAGAGCAACTACGAATAGTCCACCTGCATGAAACATTTGATATGTAACGCCTGTTTTCCAAACTTCTAACATTTTCGCAGAAATTTTATTTTCTAAACCATGTGCCCCAAAGGCTCCTAACGCAACAGATAGCCCCGCTGCAATACAACCTAGTAAAAAGAAAATTTTCATCTTAATTCCCCTTTTTTACTTTTATCATAAGCAATTTTTTCATATAAGCCAAACGATTTAATCCTTAAAAATCAAATAAAGAATTACCATTTGCACCTTCTTCTTTTATATACACAGGTTCTCCAGAAACCGGTATAACTGGTTGGACTGGTTGAACTGTTGTTATAGGCTGCGATCCAATTACTTGCGATTGAATTTGCGGCTCTCTATACGTAGAAGATTCAACCTGTTCATCTAATAGTAAATCGCATAAAGCACGCACAACTAATAAATGATCTTTTGATTTTTGTCCTTCACTACTTTTTGCCTTTGCAATTTCATTCGCCATTTTATTTAAAATCTTATCGCTCGATATTTGCATTCCTTATCACCTCGTACTTTGTAGTTCTTTCTCAAATTGCCCCAGCTTCTCTACTGAACCAAATACTATTATCATATCATGTTCTTGCAATTTTTCCTGCCCCGTCGGATTATGTATAATATCTCCACTTCTCAAAATCGCTAAAATTGTTACATCAAATTGATTTCTCACATCACTCTCTAGTAACGATTTATTGACTAAGATAGAATCGTTTCCGACTGAAATTTCTTCAATTACAAATGATTGCTCTATTCCATACAGTACTGTATCAATATAATGAACTGTTAGCGGATTCGCAATACCTTTTGCAATATGAATTCCTGCCATACTAGATGGATTAATAACCTTATTTGCACCAGCACGCCTTAATTTTTCTTCGGTTTCTTGCTTTTCCGCTCTTGCTACAATTTTAATTGCATCGTTTAATCCTCTTGCCGTTAATGTAATAAATACATTTTCAGCATCATTTGCAACAATAGCAACTAAACCAGCCGCTTTTGAAATTCCAGCATGATGTAAAACTTGATCCTCCGTCGCATCTCCATGTATATACAAAAGCTTTTCCTTCTCTAATATGCTTTCATCTTTATCGACAACAACAAATGGAATTTTCTTTTCTTGCAATTCATGTACAACTTGAAGCCCCACTCTACCGCAACCACATACTATAATGTGATTTTGTAACTGTGCTATTTGTTTATCCATCTTCTTCCTCCGCACTGCATGAAATAAATTCCCTTCAATAATTATAGCTGCCACTACTCCAATTGCATATGTAACAATACCAACACCAACAGGAATAATAAGGAGCGCAAATACTTTCCCTGCTTGCGTTACAGGAACGGCATCTCCGTATCCAACAGTCAATACAGTAATCATCGTCATCCAAAATGCTTGAAACAAACTAATCTCTTCAATTGTCATAAATCCTAGTGTTCCTAAAATTACAACAAAGGTCATACATACAACAGCTATCCATAATTGCTTACGTGCATTCATATCGTGTTTCAACTCTTTTCTCTATCTACAATCTTTGCCAGTGGAAATAAAATACGTATATACTAGATACGGAATCTATGAAAGAGGTTGATATAATGAAGACATTTCTTTCCGCCTTACAATGGGCACTATTTATTTTAGCGGGAAGCCTTATTGTACCAATTAGTGTCGCAACTAGTTATGGTCTTGATGGCGCTGAAGCTATCGCATTCGTACAAAGAACATTATTTGTTCTAGGCTTTGCTGGTCTCTTGCAAGCTATATTTGGGCATAAACTTCCTATTCAAGAAGGTCCTGCTGGCCTTTGGTGGGGAATTTTCTCCCTTTACGCAAGTTTAGGTGTCATATTATTTGGATCAAGCAATGAGACACTTAAAGTTCTTCAATATGCTTTCTTATTAAGCGGTATTATTTGCATTATTCTTAGCGTTTTTGGACTCATTGATAAACTAGTTCGCTACTTTACACCGACAGTTATTGGAACATATTTATTTCTTCTTGTCACGCAACTCAGTGGCTCCTTCTTAAAAGGAATGTTTGGTCTTGATGGACAACATACAGAAGTACAACCAAAAGTATTTATTCTTTCACTCATTGTTATTTTACTATCCTTTTTCATTATGAAGCTACCTATTATTGGACAATATTCCGTTCTCTTCAGTATTGTCTGCGGCTGGATTTTATTTGCATGCTTCGGATTATCTAATCCTGTAACACCTGTAACAGATATAATTCGTCTTCCATCTCTATTCGTTTTCGGAATGCCTCGCGTTGAATGGAACATGGCAATCACAGTCATTTTCGTTACACTATTACTTCTAACAAATATGTTAGCAAGTATTCGTGTTGTACAAAAGGTTGTTTCTAAGTACGAAACAGATGCAGCTCCAGATCGATTTAAACAAGCTGGCATTATAACGGGAATAAATCAATTGCTAGGCGGTCTATTTTCAGCTATTGGACCTGTTGCCATTTCTGGATCAGCAGGATTTATTGCAACGACTAATATTTATAAACGCCTTCCATTTATATTAGGATCAAGCTTTATTATTGCCGTTAGTATATTCCCAAAAATCACTTCATTCTTTGCAGCAATCCCAGTTGCAGTTGGTTATGCCGCTATTTATCCTGTATTCGCAAGCATGATTGGCCTCGCCTTTCGAGAATACGAAACTGTCCAGGATAAAGAACGATTATTTAAAGTAGCCGGTCTTTCCATCTTTACAGGAGTCGGGGTTATGTTTGTTCCAGCAGGAGCATATTCCACACTTCCACCATTTCTAGCATCTTTTTTAAGTAACGGTCTCGTTCTTGGATCTGTAATGGCAATCTTGCTAGAAATACTATTTTCTCGTTCCACAGCAAAACAACTATCGTAAATTGGAAAACTTCCATTATTGCACTCTACCTTTAGAGTTGTTACGATAAAATCAAACTTTAATCATTGGGGTTTTATTCATCCCCAATGATTATTAACCAATATTATGAGCAACACACTCATAATAATTTATCTACTTCTTTTCAAAGAGGTTTGATGTCTTACTATTATTCCGCAACATCTTCATGAACATGTATTTTGATTTCAATTAAAGAAAGGAATTTTCTATATGACTTATAAAATGATTGTTTTAGATTTAGATGATACTTTATTACGCGATGACCATACAATTTCACCTCGTACGAAAGAAGCTTTAATGACAGCACAGGAGCGCGGCGTTAAAGTTGTACTTGCTTCTGGGCGCCCAACGTTTGGTATGCGCAATGTTGCAAAAGAACTTCGATTAGAAGAATACGGTAGCTTCATTCTATCCTTTAACGGAGCAAAAATTATTAACTGTAAAACAAATGAAGAAATCTTTAGTAGCACACTATCTCCTGAAATCGTTCACAACCTATTTGAAATTAGTAAAACTGAAGATGTATGGATCCATACTTACATTGGCGATGATATCGTAACAGAAGAAAATAATCCGTATACTGAAATTGAGGGCGACATTACTGGTATGCCAATCGTTGTAGTAGATGATTTTAAAGCCGCTGTAACAGAGCCTGTAGTAAAAGTATTAATGAACAAAGAAGCTGAACGCCTTGTTGAAGTAGAAAAGAAACTACAAAAACAACTAGAAGGCCAATTAAGCGTGATGCGTTCAAAACCATTCTTCTTAGAATTTACTGAATATGGTGTTACAAAAGGAACAAGCCTAAACCAACTCATCCAAAAACTTGGTATTAAACGCGAAGAAGTTATCGCAATGGGCGATAGCTATAACGACCAAGCGATGATTGAATTCGCAGGTCTTGGCGTTGCAATGGGTAATGCACCAGATGATATTAAAGAAATTGCAAACTATGTAACAGATACAAATATGAACGATGGCGTTGCAAAAGTTGTAGAGAAATTCGTTTTAAAAACAGAAGTACTTGTTTAATATTTTCATTCATAAAACCTATTTGAAGTCAAACACTTCAAATAGGTTTTTATTTAAATTCTCGTGCTTTTGTGACTATATTTTGAACTTTGCACTATTCTCGTAGTGTAAACTTTCTTTTTGTATATAATGAAACAAAATAGACTATTTTATTTTGAAAAAGAATACAAATTTACTATAAACAAGCATACGTTAAAGGAGGCTACTTTACATGTTATCTACACCAATCGGACGATTAAGAGCAATTGGACTAGTTGAGGGGATTTCTTTCCTATTACTATTATTTGTAGCAATGCCATTGAAATACTTCGCAGGATTTGCAACAGCTGTTAAAATTACAGGCATGGCTCATGGTGTTCTATTTATTCTATTCATCTTTGCAGTCATTCAAGTAACAATCGTACACCGTAAATCAATTTTATGGGCACTTGGGGCATTCGTTTCATCAGTTATCCCATTTGGTACTTTTGTACTAGATGCAAAATTAAAAAACGAGCAACAATGATAATAAAAAGGTAGTTAACGACTGTTAACTACCTTTTCTATTTACCCCGATTGGTGAGGGCTGATAATCAGTAGGGGGTGAACAAAACCCCCACTGATTAAAGTTTCACTTTACAAATTTGGAATTTCCCAATCAATTTCTCTCTCATCCATATTAGCTAAAATCGTATTTACTTTAGAGTACGGCTTACTTCCAAAGAAACCACGTCTTGCTGACAATGGGCTTGGATGTACAGATTCGATAATATGATGATTTGGATTCGTAATTAACTTCTTCTTCGCCTGTGCATGGCGTCCCCACAATATGAAAATAACTGGTTTTTCACGTTCATTTAATAGCTCAATTACACGATCAGTGAAATGCTCCCATCCTTTTCCTTTATGAGAATTTGCTTCACCTTGCCGAACTGTTAATACAGTATTTAATAATAAAACTCCTTGCTCTGCCCACTTTACTAAATAACCGTTATTTGGAATGCCATACCCATATTCATCTCGAAGTTCTTTATACATATTTAACAACGACGGTGGCGTTTTAATACCGGGTTGCACAGAAAAGCTTAAACCATGCGCTTGATCCGGTCCATGGTATGGATCTTGTCCTAAAATAACGACCTTTGTATTTTCATAACTTGTATACTCTAGAGCGTTAAAAATATCTTCTATCTTTGGATAAACAACATGTGTACTGTATTCTTCTTTCAAAAAATTAGTCAATTCGCGATAATATTCTTTCTCAAATTCTGGTGCCAATAACGGCCCCCAATCATTTTTTAAAACATTTTCCATACTGTCACTTCCTGTCTAATTAATTCAACATATCCTGTTTTGTAAATACTATGAACGAAATAATAAGGGAAACAACTGCCCAAACAGTTAAATTCATCAAAGAAAATCCCATCGATAAACCTTGTAATGCAGGTAATTTTCCTGATAAATAATCCGTTAATGATAGGTTCACACTAAAAATATATTTTGCGCCTTCCCAAGACGTTGCAAATGAACTTAAAATACCACCTGCAATTAATGCAGCTAACATAACACCCATACCAGCTGGTGTATTGCGAATTAAAACAGAAACCATAAACGATATAGTTCCGACAACGATAGCAACAAACCAGGCCAGTCCATACGCCATTAAGATGTATTGCCACTGCGGAATAAGGTGCACAAAGTTCGTATTTAACGTTTCCTTATCAATGACAAATCCAGTTAAAACAGGTAAATTCCATCCCGAGTACCCAAATACAAGCCCTGATAATATGTAAGCAAACAAACCTACAAGAAGCAGTATGAGCGAAATGAAAAATAACATCGTCACGTATTTACTAAGTAGTATTTTCCAGCGCCGAATCGGCCGCGTAAGTAACATCTTCATCGTCCCATCACTTCGTTCTCCTGAAACGATATCAATAGCGACAATCATCACGAGAAGCGGAATAAACAATGTAATTCCTTGTTCAATAAATGCTCTGACAAAAGTCGGTGCGCCCGGCGCCATCGGGTTAATATCATGATCTAAATAATATTGTTGTTGCTCAACTCTTACTTTTAACCAATCACGCCATTCTTCTGGCAACCTAGAATTGTTCAACCGGTTCTGAGAATCAACAATTTGCTGTTGTAATGAAACTTTCCAATCCGTTGTACCGAGTCTTTTTTGTGTCGTTTCTATTTCACGATACTGCGCATACACAAAAAGCGGGATCAATATTGCTAAAATAAGCATGACAACAAAAATACGTTTCTTACGGTAAATCTTTTCTGATTCATTTAAAACTAGATTCGCAAATTCACGCATGCTGCTCACCCCTTGTGAGTTCAATAAATAAATCTTCTAGCGTAAATACAAGCTCCTTAACGCTATGCACATCTATCTCATTTTCTACAAAGTGTTTATTCCAACTACTTATAGATGCAATATCCATGCGGCATAGTAATCGCTCGCCTTCTACACTCACTTCTCTTACTTCCTCGGCCGCTTCTAGCATATCTTTCGCCTTAGAAATTGGTGTAACAATCCATTCTACACGATCACTTGCTGTTTTAATTAACTCTTCAACCTTGGCAACTGTTATCATTTTTCCTTTATGAATAATTGCGACACGATCACATATCATTTGTACTTCACTTAGCAAGTGACTTGAAATAAACACGCTCATATTTTCTTCTTTCACAAGCGTATGTACAAATTCTCTAAGTTCTCTAATCCCGGCTGGATCTAAACCATTCGTTGGCTCATCTAATATGAGCAACTTCGGATTCCCAAGGAGCGCCTGCGCAATTCCAAGGCGCTGTTTCATACCGAGTGAGTACGTTTTTACCTTGTCATGAATTCTTTCATCCAAATGAACCATTTGAGCAATTTCAATAATACGTTCATCTGATATATCACCTAACATACGAGCAAATTGCTTTAAATTTTCCCATCCTGTTAAATATGTATACAGTTCTGGGTTTTCAACGATACTCCCAATTTGACGCATCGCTTCTCTGAAATTTTCCTTAATTGAATAACCACCGATAGAAATCGTACCTTCTGTCGCCTTAATCAATCCGACTAACATTCGAATGGTAGTCGTCTTTCCAGCACCATTCGGTCCTAGGAACCCGAACACTTCTCCTTGCTTTACATCAAAGGAAATATTCTCTACAAGAGTCTTCTTTCCAATTACCTTCTTCAAGTCTCGCACGGAAAGTATCGTCGTCATGTTACCCCTCCTTGTTCTAGTTTTAACTTACTCACAACATTTTGAACTAATCGTTCTGCCATATATGTGTACCCTACTTCATTCGGGTGAAAATGATCAGAGTATAATAAATCTTTTCCACGGTTTTGGAATAAATCAAATGTCGGTGTAATATATACATTTTTATCATTTAACGCTAACTTCTCTAAAGAAGCGTTCCAATCCACAACAATGTTTGAAGACCCTTTTAAATCTTCTACATCTTCAAAAGGATTATATAAACCTAGCCAAAAAATAGGGCTATCTGTATTTAACTTACGAATTTGTTCTATAATTTTCTTAGCTTCATTTTGGAACGTTTCCGTATCAGGACGGTATGTTTCTAAATCTATCTTTCCAAGCGATTCCCAGCCTGGAAATAAATCATTTCCGCCAATGGTTAAAACGATCACATCTGCTTGCTTAATTGAATATTGAGCACCGCTGCTTTCAATTTGTTTTAATAAATCGGGCATTCTCGCACCACTCACTGCCAAGTTAGTTAGTGCAACCTTTTGCTTATAATCTTTTTGTAAATCTTCTTTCATTCGTCCAATATAGCCAATGCCTTCTTTATCACCGACGCCGCGCGTTAACGAATCACCTAAACTAACGACTTGCAATGTTCCCGTTTTCTTTTTCTCTTTTGCTACTACATCCGTTTTCTTAATTAAACTTGAAGCTTTCGGATTTAATACATCATTTACACCTGAAACAAAGCCATATGCAAATAAACAAAAAGATGCAATTGTAATGAGTAGGATTACTTTTACTACTTTTGATCTCATGTCAAAACCCCTTTTAGCCCTCTTAGATTGTCCATAATTATACCAAACGAAATTTTGAAAAGCGATTTTCACACCTTCCCTATCACGTCGTTTCTCTATTTACTAACTTTGGTAATAACTCTATATGTTTCACATCTAATTTCTCTGCATTAATCTTTTCATATAATAATTCAAACGCTTTTATCCCGACATTTTTACTAGGATGGGAAATTGTTGTTATACCTAATATATCTGCTACCTCTTGATCGTCACATCCGATAATCGTCATATCTTCTGGAATTCGAATTCCTTGTTTTTTTGCTTCTGTTACCATTCCCGCTGCAATATGATTACAAGATACAAGAAACGCCGTCGGTTTTACAGACATACGAGCCCATTCTCTGATTACGTTACGTCCATCTTCCACCGTAAAACACTCTTCAAATTTCCAAGTCTCTAACGGTGTTACGGTACTCTGTTGAAGCGAATCTGCATACGCCTTTTTTCGTCTTTGGCTATTAATGCTATTACTTCTTCCAATGCAATATCCAATACGTGTATGACCGACATCTATTAAGCTTTTCATCCCATGCGAAAATACTTTGTAGTAATCAATATGCACACTTGAAATGCACTTCGAATCTATTTCTTCACACATAACAATCGGTCCGAATTTCGTATATTCTTCAAGTTTCTCCTTACTATTGGCACGGGAACATATAATAACCCCATCAAGCTTTTTCATTTTTAACATATGTAAAATTTCTAGTTCTCTTTCTTCGCTGTAATTTGTCTGGCAAAGCATCATATTATAATTATTCTTTGCCGTTTCTTTTGATATCCCCTCAATAATAGCACTATAATATTGATCATTTACGTGTGGCAATAAAACGCCAATTACATTCGTTTTTCCTTTCACTAAATGAATCGCGTTCACATTTTGCGTATAATTCAATTCCTCTATAATCGCTAAAATTTCTTTTCGTTTCTGTTCATTCACGTATGGATGATTATTTAGTACACGTGAAACGGTTGAAACCGATACCCCGGCAAGTTCAGCAATCTTTCTTATATTCGTCATCTCATTTTCCCCTTCCCCTCAAAAATTCTCACTTGACCTGGTAAGCTTTCCACAATATATCCTTTCCTAGCAAATACATTTAGAAAGGATATGCAACTATGCTTCGATTCAAGTTAGAATATATATTTTTTATTGGCGGTTTACTCATTCTCGCCATCGGTATTAATATGATGACGACAATTACTTCCTTTGGACTTAGCCCTTACGATTCCTTCTTTATTGCACTATATCAGAATTTCGGGATAAGTATTGGTTTTTGGATTTTCATGATTAACTTTGCTTTTACACTTATCGTACTCTTTTGGAATAAAAAACAAATTACAATTGGCACAATTGTAACGATGATTCTTATTTCTCTTTTTGTTGACTGGATTGGTTCCATTACAATTATTATGGACGCTATCCGCTCTCTTCCAAAATATATAACACTTATTTGTGGAAATCTATTTGTCGGAGCTGGCATTGGCCTTTATGTCTCAACAAACCTTTGCGCAGCACCTCAAGAAGCTTTCGTTTTAACAGTTGCTGAGAAGAGAAAATGGACGTTTAGAAAAACAGAGATTTCATTGGCTTTTCTATTTTTAACATTAAGCTTCTTATTAGATGGACCCATCTATTTTGGAACAATTATCTTATCCTTTACAACAGGTTGGATCATTCAAGCATTTATTCAAATTGGTACGCAGATTTTAAATAAAAAAGAGCCTATTAAGCAAGCTGCTTAATAGGCTCTTTCTGTTTTATGGTAAGAGATACTACTTAGCATCCCCTTCAATTCGATAGTTCGCTTTCAAACAATCTATTTCTTCATACCCTTGCAACGTATGTAGAATATAATCATAATCAGCAAGAGACGCACGATGCGTTACAATCACAATTTCAGCCTTTCCTTTCTCTTCAAGCGGCATTTGAATAATTTTCTCAAAGCTAACTCCGCGCTCAGAGAACAATGAAGTAATTTTTGCAAATACACCAATTTCATCTTTTACATGCAGTCTTAAAAACTTTTTCACGACAATTTCGTCTGGCTCTTTTAATACTTTTTGATATTGCGGGACTACAGCACTATTTCCTGTTACCCCTAGTCTAATATTTTGCATCACAGCAACCAAATCCGAAACAACCGCTGTTGCTGTCGGTAAGCTTCCTGCTCCCGGCCCATAAAACATCGTTTCTCCTACCGCTTCACCGTACACATACACAGCATTATATTCATTTTGCACTGCCGCAAGAGGATGTGTATTGGGAAGTAAAGTCGGTTCAACTGTAACCTCTAATTTTTCGCCATCTCTCTTTGCAAGACCAATTAATTTAATTGTATAACCTAAGCTCTTACTATATTCAATATCTTCTTCTGTAATAGAAGTAATTCCTTTTACTTTCACATCTCCAAGCTCTACGTTTGTAGAGAAACCGAGAGTAGCTAAAATCGTCATTTTTCTTGCCGCGTCTAAACCTTCTACATCTGATGTTGGATCTGCTTCTGCAAATCCAAGTTGTTGGGCTTCTTTTAACACGTCGTTATATGCTCTCCCTTCATCTGACATTTTCGTCAAAATAAAATTTGTCGTTCCATTTACAATTCCCATTACTTTCGTAATAAGATCTGAAGAAAGTCCTTCTACGATGCTTCGCAAAATCGGGATTCCTCCAGCTACACTTGCTTCATAAAACAAATCAGCCTTATTATCCTTTGCTACTGCTAATAGTTCCGCTCCGTGTAACGCCATTAAATCTTTATTTGCAGTCACAACGTGCTTCCCACTTTGTAAAGCTTGTAAAATATATGCCTTTGCATCATCAATGCCACCCATCACTTCGATGACAACATCAATATTTGGATTATCTAAAATTTCATTTGCATTTTGTGTTAATAGAGTAGAAGGTACCTCTACCTCTCTCTCTTTCTCAATGTTTTGCACCAATACTTTCGTTACCTTCACTGGACAACCTACTTGGTGTATAAGTCGCTCTTGATGATCTGTAATAATACGAACTACACCGCTACCAACTGTCCCAAGACCTAATAGACCAACCTGAATTTCTTTCATAATACTGTCCACCCCTCAAAAATTGTGTTTAGATGAAATTATATGAGTAAAAAGTCTGAAAAACAATGCATTTTGAAGATTCGGAAAAATAAAGAGTAATCCTTACAAAGAAAACGTTGCCACGTGTTACACAATCTTTTTTTACAATACATAAGGGGTTTCTTGATACACGTAATAATTCAACCAATTAGAGAATAATAAATTCCCATGACTCCTCCACCTAACAAGCGGCTTTTCATCTGGATTATTATGTTTAAAATAATTTTTTGGCACGTCAATATTTAACCCTTTGTCACGATCTCGTTCATATTCTTGCTTTAACGTCTCACAACTATATTCACTATGTCCGAGGGCGAAAACTTGCCTTCCTTCTTGCCCAATAACAAGATGAACACCAGCTTCTTCAGAGTTTGCTAACAACGTTAATTCTTTCACCCCTCTAATATCACTCTCTCGTACTTCTGTATGACGGGAATGCGGGGCAAAAAACAACTCATCAAACCCCTGTAACAGTTTCACATGTTGCTCACAGACTTCATGTTCAAATACGCCGAACATTTTTTCCTTAAGGGGATACTTCGGAACGCCGTAATGATGATACAAACCAGCCTGTGCCCCCCAGCAAATATGAAGCGTGGATGTTACATTCGTTTTTGAATACTCCATAATACGTTTAAGCTCTTCCCAATAATCTACTTCTTCAAAAGAAAGAGTTTCAACTGGTGCTCCTGTAATAATGAGCCCATCAAATTTTTCATTTTCAATATCACGAAACGTTTTATAAAAGCTTGTTAAATGGTCCTGCGCTACATTACGAGAAAGATGTGATTCCATATGAAGCAAATGAACATCTAATTGCAACGGTGTATTTCCAATTAATCGAAGTAATTGTGCCTCTGTGTCTTGCTTCGTTGGCATTAAATTTAATATAGCAATTTTCAATGCCCGAATATCTTGTGTTTCTGCTCGTTCCTTCGTCATTACAAAAATATTTTCTTTTTGCAATACTTTACGAGCTGGTAAGTCTTTATCAATTATGATCGGCATGTTGTTTGCCTCCGACTAATGCCGCTTCTAAATCTGCAATAATATCAGAAACATCTTCTATACCAACCGATAAACGAATTAAATCAGATGTAACACCAGCTAAACGCTGATCTTCAGCACTTAATTGTCTATGCGTCGTACTAGCAGGATGTATAACACAAGTTCTTGCATCAGCTACATGCGTTACGAGAGTCGCTAGTTTTACATTTGCGATAAATTCTTTTGCTGCTTCTAATCCACCTTTAATACCGAAAGTTAAAACTCCACTAGCACCTTTTTTCAAATACTTTTGTGCTAACGAGTAATTTTCATTACTATCTAACCCCGGATAACTCACCCATTCAATACGTTCATGGTTAGCAAGCCACTTGGCAACTGCGAGAGCATTTTCGCTATGACGCTCCATTCGTAAATGCAGTGTTTCTAAGCCAATATTGCTAATATACGCATTGAATGGGCTCATACAATTTCCATAGTCTCTTAACAGCTGAACACGTGCTTTCACAATATAAGCTGCTGCCCCAAAGTTTTGAACATAGCTTACGCCGTGATAACTTGGATCTGGTTCAACAAGCTCAGGATATTTCCCTTTTGTCCAATCAAAATTTCCTCCGTCAATTACAATGCCACCTAAAGAGCTTGCATGCCCATCAATATATTTCGTCGTAGAATGAACAATAATATTTGCTCCATGTTCGAACGCTTGGCATAAATAAGGAGTCGCTAATGTGTTATCAACGATAAAAGGTACTTCCAGCTCTTTGGCTGCATCTGAAAATTCTTTGAAATTTAAAACGTTCATTGCTGGATTTCCTAACGATTCTGCATAGATGAGTTTCGTCTTATCATTAGCAAGTGCCACAATTTCATCTGCTGCTAAATTTGGATTAAAGAACGTAACATCAATGCCAAGCTTACGTAAACTTACTCCAAATAAATTAAACGTCCCCCCGTAAACTGTTGAAGAACAAAGAAGATGATCTCCACTACTACAAATATTTAAAACTGCTAGCATAATGGCTGCCTGCCCAGAAGCTGTTGCAACCGCTCCTACACCGCCTTCTAAATCTGATAACTTCTGCTCGAATGCAGCTAGAGTAGGATTGCCAATACGCGTATATAT
>NZ_JAEHBO010000048.1:0-42657 GCF_016483575.1 Bacillus cereus group sp. N12 | reverse complement strand
AGCACGCCCTCGTGCTCCAGGAGCACCAGGCCCAACAGGAGCAACAGGTCCAACAGGAGCAACAGGCCCAACAGGTCCAACAGGCCTAACAGGAGCAACAGGCCTAACAGGAGCAACAGGAGCTGGAGCGGTTATTCCGTTTGCATCAGGTACACCAGTAGCATTAGCAACTGTTTTAGGTGGATTAGCAAACACAGGAGCACTTCTTGGATTTGGAAGTTCATTCTTCCCTGTAATTGTCCCACCTGGTGGCCCGATTACTATAGGCCCTGTACCTCCAGTATTTGATTTCGCATTTGTAGCTCCTCGCGCAGGTACAATTACTTCGTTAGCAGGATTCTTTAGTGTAACTGTAGCGGTTGCTTTAGCATTAGGAAGCATACAAATTCAAATGCAGTTGTACAGCGCACCAGCAGCAAGTAATACTTTCACTCCAGTAGGTGTACCATTACTATTAACACCAGCATTTAGTGGTCTAATTGCTATCGGTGCCACTTCAAGTGGTATTATCGGAGAAGCAATTGCGGTCGCTCCACAAGATAAGATATTACTTGTTGTTTCATCAACTACACCAGGTTTTGATATAGCTACTGCTATTACAGGATTCGCAAGTGCAGGGATAACATTCGTCTAAGCATCGCGTCTTAAATGGTGAGCATTGAAAAAAGGAATACTCTTTTTAAGAGTATTCCTTTTTGTATAGCTAAAAAAGATCTTATTTATTTTTATTGCAGTTACATCCTTTTTTCTTTACATAGCCTTGCTCGGCTAAATCTCTTTGTGATTGGGAATTGGAAGATTGAGAATTCGAAGACTGAGAGGATGTGGATGAACTACTATTTTTATTATGAGAGTAGTTTTTTCGATAGTTATAATTACTCATAGTACTATCACCTCCAATTAAATATATAACTATTATATGTATGTACTCTATTAATTGTTACGATAAAAAATCTCCTAGGTATTTTCCAAGGAGATAAATAATTGTTTTTTAATGAGATAAATTAATATCCCCAGTAAAGAGGGAAATAATATGAATCTTGGTAATATAAATTTTGTTGTGGATTAGGAGGCTGAGTTCCGCGGTTCTGATTACAGTTTGCTGGAGGACCAATTACTGTAGTAGATTGAATAGGGGATACCGCTTGTTTCCATTGTTGTTCATTGAGGCAATAAGTATGAGCCATCATATTGGCTGGAGTTAATCTTAAAATATCAGAACCAAAAATAACTTCTGGGGTTGGGGCATCGAAAATAGCTAATAAATGAGTATTATCCGCTGAAGCGATCTCGTAATGCCACCATGCTTGTGGAATGTTGGCAACTTGCCCTGGTTTAATCGGTAAGTTTAATATTTGATTTGTAAATGGATTAAGTAAAGAAACAACAGCAGATCCTGAAATGCAGTAAACAAGTTCAGCTGCATTTTGATGAATATGTGGTTCTACAACATTGCCTGTACTTAAATAAATATCTAGTAAAGAAGTGTTTTCTAAAGTATTTAATTGTTTTATGCCAAGTACGTTTATATAGTTTTGGGCATCTTTCTTAAAAAAATTACTTTTACTTACATCATGAGTGAAATTGGTTGAAGGAGAGGTGTAGTCAATATTGGAAGTCAATTGTATTACCTGCCTTTCTATTGGAAAGTATGGATACAAATTTAGGATATGTGCCTAGTGTTAGTTATGTGCATTTGTTTGTATCGTAATACATTCACTTATTTTATAAAGAATATAGCCTGTACTTCTTATTTCTCATAACGTTAATATGGATAAAAATTAGGGTGAACGAACGAAAGGCGGAATTCGTGATGTTAGGTAAGGAGTAAAAATATTAAAGTATATTTTAATGGTTACGTTATATGAAAAGACTAATGCCTTTTAGAAAGGAATTGGTCTTGTATTTAAGATAGGTTATTGCTGAATAATTAATTGTGCTTTAGCGGTATAGGCGTAATTTAGCCACAATAATGCCAAGTTTTGTTTTAAACCAAAATGGATTTATATGACGTCAAAATGAGATACCTTTGTTTTAAGTGGAACAGGTATGCCATTTACTTTTGCTTGTTTCATGTTATGTGAAAGTCTTGGAAATGCAGAGAAAGTAGAATCAATAATTGTAGCACCATCTGGTAAATAAATGGGTTGTAAATCTGAAGTATAAGCCGTTATGATATTTTCAAATAGTTCATACGATACTAGATTGTGGAAAGCGATCGGATCTGTAGTTAATAAATTGTTATTAAAATGGCTATTTTCAAGTGCTATATTGTCTTCGAAATCGTTTATAGTTGGTTTGTATAATTGATGAATCATTCCAAGGGTTTTATAGCAATCTAGCATACTTGTAGTGGTGATACATGATACGTTTTGAGATTCTTGTAGTTGTGAGTAGGCAGAGTAAATGGGGCTGAGTTCATAACTTATTTCAATAGAATAAATCCCGTTTAAAATTGTTTTAAATATGTAAAAAATAAAGGTGTTGAGATTAAACTATATTCGTATTCTCATTCATACTTTTGATTGATGGAAAAAAGTAATGAAAATGTTAATTTTAAATTACATCAATCATTTATAAGGAGTGAATGTTTATGTCATTTAGTGAAATGATTAGAAATGAAGTGCTCAGCTGGACGGGTGTTTCTGAAAAACCGCATCGATTTGGTGGTATTGAAATAAATTATGGTAAGAAGGAACTTGGTCATCTTCATGGTGATAAATTAGTTGATTTACCGTTTCCGAAGTTAAAGCGAGATGAATTAGTAAACCAAGGATTAGTGAAAGCACATCACATATTACCTGAATCAGGATGGATAAGTTATTATATAAAGAGTGAAGAGGATATTCCATTTGCAATTGAGTTATTTCGAATGCAATATGACCGAATAAAAAATAATGAAAGTAAGTAGATAAATAAAAATGTATTTTCATGTCACATCCCTCCTTAATCGTTCGTCTTGTATGTAGAACGATAAGGAGGGATTTTATTATGAAGAAATTTGATGTAGCAATTGTTGGTGGTGGGCTTGCTGGATTAACAGCATCTATATATTTAGCGAAAGCTGGAAAGAAAGTGATTGTATTAGAAAAGTCCAGTCGATTTGGTGGTCGAGGGATGACTATAAATAAAAATGGGATCTGCATGAATCTTGGTGCACATGCCTTATATAGAGGAGGAGCAGCATTTTTAACTTTTAATGAGCTCGGTATGAATCTTCCGGGTGGAATACCAACTACAAAAGCACATGGAATATGGAAAGGGGATATATTCACTATCCCAACAGATTTTCGCTCTATTTTATCAACGCCACTACTTTCGTGGTCTGCAAAAGTACAATTCTCACGTTTTATGATTCGTTTAGGGAATTTAGATGTAGGAGAAGTTCCAAAAATGAGCCTAACTGCATGGGCGGAAAATGAAATAAAAGATCCAATGGTTCGCAATATATTTTATGCCCTATGCCGAACAACAACATATACGTTTGCTCCTACAATACAATTAGCTTCTTCAGTACTAAAGCAAATACAACTATCTATGAAAGAAGGTGTACTTTATGTAGATGGTGGTTGGGAGACGATTATAACAAAATTAAGAGATATAGCCAATAATGTCGGGGTGCAATTTTTGGCTAAAAAGCATGTTTTGGAAATAGAGCATGATGAAGATAAACAAAGAATACATTGTTTTGACGATGAGGTATTTGAAGTAGGTACAGTCATCGTGACGACTCCACCGAAAGAGGCTTGTAAAATAATAAAAGGGACAGAAGGAACAAGTTTGCATAGATGGAGTGAACAATCGGTACTGGTTACCGCTGCTGCATTAGATATTGGTTTGAGACGATTACCCAATCCTACACATCAATTTGCATTAGGGTTAGATCAACCTATATTTTTCACGAATCAATCAAGAGCAGCTAAATTAAGTGAAGATGGATCCATTGCAGTGAGTCTAATTAAGTACCATAATCCTGTGCTAGAGATGAATCATATTCATGAAGATAAAGAACAGTTAGAAAGTGCGATGGAGTTGTTACATCCAAATTGGAAAAGAGAAGTTGTTGCGCAGCAATATTTACCGAAAATAACAGTAGCATATGATTTTCCTCATATTGAACGAGTTGAAACTCCAGGTCCTAATATCCCTGAAATGCCAGGTGTTTACGTTGCAGGTGATTGGACTGGGCAGGATGAATTATTAGCTGATGCTGCAGTAGCAAGCGGAAAACGTGCAGCGTTACACATTTTAAAGCAATTAGAAAGTGAAGGTGTTCATCATGGAAACGGAGCAATTATATGAAGCATATCAGCCATTATTATTTTCGTTAGCATATAGAATCCTTGGGAGTGTTATGGATGCTGAGGATATCGTTCAGGATGTATTTATCTCGCTTGATAATATAGAGGATATACAGTCTATCGAAAATATGAAAGCATATTTGTGTAAGATGGCGACAAATCGTTCAATCGATAAATTACGTTCGGCAGCGCATAAACGTAACGTGTACGTGGGGATGTGGTTACCAGAGCCACTTGTAGAAGAGAGTGATGAGCCATCAGAGTCATTTGTAATAAAAGAATCCCTTTCCACAGCATATTTATTACTTTTACAACAACTGTCTGAAGTGGAAAGGATTGTTTTCATATTAAGAGAGGTTTTCAGTTATGAATACGAAGAAATAGCTTCAATTGTTGATAAGAGTAGTGTGAACTGTAGGAAGATCTTTCAACGGGCACGAAAAAGTATTTTGGATAAACCGAAGCAATCAAAATTAAGTACGAAGAAAATGGCTGCTTATGTTGAAAAGTTTGTATCATCATTACAGTGTGGGGATGCGGAAGGCATGTTAGAAGTATTAAAAACAGATGGGATATTCAAAGCAGATGGTGGCGGTAAAGTGACAACTGCAATTCATCCGATTTATTCTGCAGATAGAATTATACGTTTATTTTTTGGAATTGCGAAAAAGTTCCCGGCAGAGTACAATGTTAATTTTAAAATGGTAAATGGTGCACCAGGAGTTATTGTTACTATAAATAATAAAGTGACTTATGTACTTTCATTTTCATTTGAGAATGAGAAAATTTCAAACATTTATATGATGGTTAATCCTGAAAAACTTATGCATTTAAATGTGAAAATATAAAATAAAGACGCATTTCAACAGAAATGCGTCTTTATTTTATTACTTTTCTAACATTTCAAGAGGTACATCTTTTTCACCGGCTACCTCAAATTTAATTTCCCCGTCTTCTTCATAAATACGTGTAATAATCGGTATTGTAATCATTAATTTTTTATGCTGCTTTCGCTTTCTTGCAGCATCTAAGCTAATCACGTTCATTGTAAGCATCCTTTCTTCGAAAAATATATAAACAAAAGAAAATGCGTCCAAAAAGGGCGCTTAATTGAATTTGAAATACCGATTCATTTAAATGGGGTTTATATAATTTAATAACTGCAATTTTAATATGAAATAATAAGAATGGAATAATTGCACGTAGAAATTAACTTTACCAAAAAACGAAACAATATGCTATAAAAAATTATAAATTTTTGTCATATAACGGGAAAAAGGTTTTCGTTTCGCATATAATGAAAAGTAGACGGGCAGCAAGAGCTTTTTCATCATATTGCTTGGAAAGGCGATGAAAAGAATGGATACGTTAAATTCATTATTATTTCAACTTGAACAATATGGAGAAGAGCATGATCAGAATAAAAAAACACGGGAAGAAAAATTACGGAATGTTTCTCGTGAAATGGGGCAATTTTTATCAGTTTTAGTAAAAGGGTGTAATGCAAAAAAAATTTTAGAAATTGGAACTTCTAATGGTTATTCTACATTGTGGTTAGCGAATGCGGTAGAAGAAACAAATGGAAATGTAACAACGGTAGAGCTTTCTTCAGAACGAGTGGGAGAGGCGCTTGTAAATTTTGAAAAGGCAAACCTATTACAAAGAATTGATGTTCATAATCAAGAAGCAGGGGCATTTTTAGATTCGCAACTCGATTATTCATTTGATTTTATTTTCCTAGATTCAGAGCGTACACAATACATGTGGTGGCTTGAGCATATAAAACGTATTTTACAACCAAAAGGATTTCTTGTTATTGATAATGCAACTTCCCATGCGAGTGAATTAGCTGATTTCATAAAAATGATTGAAGAGGATGATGTGTTTGAAACGGTGTTATTAGCGTTTCAAAAGGGAGCATTTGTAGCGCGCAAAAATAAATAGAAGTGAACGTAATATAATTATCACATTGAAAGCCGGCAAATGTCAAAAGATTGACTACAGCATGACAGAAAGAATGTAAATTATATAGATAACATACGAAGAATCCGCCTTCAGCATGTTCTTCTCTAGGTCTTAAGTCTGAGGAAAATAATGTGGATAACAGGTATACTTATACTAAGAAACAGGGAATGACTGCATAAGCAGATATTTCTTGAAAAATCGATTTCAAACAGACTGATTGTACATGAAATACGATAAATGAAATGAAAAATAGTGCATATAAATTCGCACATATAAATAAAGGAGCGATTTTGTTGACTGAACTCGAGAAAAAAGAACCCGTATCAATTGTGAAAGATAATAATGTAGGAGTAGTAGTTGATACAGTTATAAAAGATGAAGAACTTGATGAATTGAATAAAGAAGCTGATCTTTATGTACAAAAGTTAAATAGCGAGCAAAATACAGATTTATCAAAAGTATTGTCTCAGCTAGGAGATTTAGGGGATAAAGAGCAACAAGCAGCAGGACAAACGTTATCGGCGTTAAAACGTCCTGTAACAGCGATGATGAATGGGAAAAATGAAGAAATTCCAAATACATTGTTAGAGTTACGAAAAGTGGTATCAGAGCTTGATCCGAATTCATTAAAAGCAAGTGGTATGAAGAAAATAATGTTTAAAGTATTCAAAAAAAATCCACTTGAAACATATGTGCATAAATACCAATCTATAGATAAGCAAATCGAGGAGATTATTAGATCCCTTCTAATTGGCCGTGACAATTTGCAAGAAGATACGGTTGGCCTTGAAATGTTAAAAGAGCAATCGCATGATAAAATTCATGCTCTTGATAAACAAGTATACTTAGGGAAAAAACTTGCTGGGATGCTTGAAGCTGAGAAGCAAAACCCAGAGCGTCAAAGAGATATTCCATTAATAAACGATGCATTAGAAAAGATACTTGTACGTACACGTAATATGCAGCAAGCGAAAAGTGTACTATTACAATCGATTGCATCTGTAGATATCATCAAGAAAAATAATGAAAAGTTAACAGAGGCAATTCGTAATGCAATTACGATGACGCAAAACGTTGTAACAGTTTCAGCTGCTATTCAGCTAGCATTAACGAATCAACGTAAAACAATTGATGCTGTTAATGCGACAAATGAAGCAATTGAATCAATGGTATTAAGTAACTCTCAAGCATTGAAACAAAATACAGAAGAAACAACAAAGTTGCTTGAAAATCCTGCTATTAGCATGGATAAATTACGTGAATCATTCCAAAATGTATTCGCAGCGATTGAAGCTTCTGAGAAATCGTCAGAACGTATTATTGAGTCTAGTAAGAAATTTGTCATTGAATTAGACACATTTAATGATGAGATGAAGCAGAAACTCATTCAACGTCCAAGGAAATAACAGATTATTAGAGGAGGTGAAAAAATGAGTTTCATTCAAACAGTATTAGTACTATTAGGTACATTACTTTTAATCGCATTTACTGTCGTTGTTTTAGTAGTATATTTCGGACGTAAACTGTATTTTTCATGGACGAAACCATATAAGAGGGCGCAAGATTCTATAGAAAAGTTATCGAATAAATCGACACCGTTTTTACAAGAGTTTACGCAACATCCACTCTTTTATCGATGGATTCGTACAGAAGGAAAGAAAGAACAACATACATTGAATACTCTTTTCTGTACATCAAGTCAACGTACGAGAGAGCAAGTATTTTCAATGTTACCGAAAGAAAAACAGAAAAAAGTGCATGTAATGGCAAAAACAACGAAAAAGCTTACAAATGAAGATATCGATGTGGCCGCGATGAAAGTGAAAGATTTC
Organism: Bacillus cereus group sp. N12; assembly: GCF_016483575.1. Taxonomy (NCBI): domain Bacteria; kingdom Bacillati; phylum Bacillota; class Bacilli; order Caryophanales; family Bacillaceae; genus Bacillus; species Bacillus cereus group sp. N12. Next base: position 34,559 of record NZ_JAEHBO010000048.1, on the reverse strand, counting down.
TTAAGACAAGAAACGCAGCAAACTGTAAAACCGTCAGACCTATCGTTTTATAAATTGTATTTTTATGATCGATATCCAGATGCATTGAATACAATTCAAACGTATAAACGCTCGATAAATCCTTCATTACAAAGAACAGTTGATGATATTACAATTTCAGTATTAAATGCATTGCCGTATTATCAAGAGCAGCGTATGTTTGAACAACAACATAAACTTGAAACGTTCTTAATGAAAGATTTAACTGCGATGTTATCTTTAGTGGTGCAATTACCTCCGTCACAACGACCAGAAAAAGAAGAAGAGTTAAAAGTCTACTTGCAAAATTTCAAAAAAGAAATGGAAGTAGTAGAGCGTGATATTCGGGACTCCATTGATCATGATTTGAATGTGAAGATGAGAGCAGCGACTGAGAAGTTTAAGAATAAATAGAAAAAGCGCCTTAAAAGCTAAGTGTTTCACAGCTTTAAGGCGTTTTTTTGAGATTTTATTTTGCCTTAACGGTAGTATAACTAGAAGCAACACTTTCGTTATGCAATCGATCAACTGCAGTTACCACATACGTATACGTTTCTCCAGAAATAGTCGTTTTATCTACGTAAATTTCTCCAAGTTTTGTTTTTCTTACAGTGGTAAGTAAATGTTTTGGGTTGTGTATATCCACTTCATTTTTTCCATTCACACGGTAAATGGCGTAATAAGCAGAGTCATTATCTCTATTGTCAATTATTCCTACAGCAATACCGTCATCTCTTGGAATGGCACCTTTTAAAGTAGGTTGTTTTGGTGGATCATGATCAAGCCAAGGCATGGGCGGGATTAATGCAGGATGTATATATATGTCTTTGGAGAGTCTATCTTTTATTCCAAGTGGATTGTTATTTATATCTTTTAAACTGAAATGCATACTACCTTTTATTTGTGGATATTGATGGTTTAATGCGATTTGTTTCGGATATTCTTCTGGATTAGACCAAGCAGGGACAGAGTTGTTATTAATTTTATAAGCCGCTTGACCGATGTAAAGGTGAATCGGTTTGTTATTTGTTTCTTTTACCCACCAATCTACTAATATGTCATATGCAGCAGGTGTGAAACCGATATTCCAATATATTTGCGGTGTAATGTAATCAATGTACCCTTTTTGTATCCACTCACGTGTGTCAGCATAAAGATCATCGTAGTTTCTTTGACCTGCGGTTGTATTAGAGCCAGTTGGATCGTCAGCTATATTTCGCCATACGCCGAACGGACTAATGCCAAACTTTACGTATGATTTTTCTTGTTTTATAGCAGTATTTAAACCTTTTACGAGTTCATTTACATTATTGCGACGCCAATCTTCGATAGTTGAAAAATTTCCGTTATTATATAATTCAAATGTTTTTTGATCAGGAAATTCTTCGCCAACTACTTTATAAGGATAAAAATAATCGTCCATATGAATTGCATCAACATCATAATTTTTTACGATTTCTAAAGCGCCTTCTGTTATAAAGTTTTTCACTTCTGGAATACCAGGGTTGTAATATAGCTTCCCGCCGTAAGGTACAACCCAATCGGGATGTTGTCTTGCAGGGTGATTTTTTGATAGTCGATTTATATCAGTGTGATTCATCGTTATTCGGTATGGATTAATCCATGCGTGGAATTCTATATTTCTTTTATGTGCTTCTTCAATCATAAATGCGAGCGGGTCGTATCCAGGGTCTTTTCCTTGTGAACCTGTAATGTATTCAGACCAAGGACCGTAATTTGAAGGATAAAAAGCATCAGCGGTTGGTTTTATTTGTACAACGACTGCATTCATACCAGTGTTTTTTACATCGTCTAATAATTTTATAAATTCTTGTTTCTGCTTTTCGATAGGTAAGCCAGTTTTTGAGGGCCAATCAATATTAAGAACAGATGCTATCCATACAGCGCGTAATTCATGCTTTTTGTAAGTAGTATTTACCTCAGCATAGGTAGAGTGAGGGGAAATGAAAGAGAAAGGAGTAAACAAGATAATGATACAACACATCATTAATAAACGTTTCATAATCATTTATACGCCTCCCTATTATACGATTATTTAAAATAATATATGATGTGAGGTTGGCCTTGCAATTGAGAAAAATAAATATTGAAACATTAATTTAATAGGAAAAATATTTTTAGTGAAATTTACTTTCAGTATAACTAAATCGTTTCATGTCTTCATATGCTTGTTAGTAAAGTGAAACTTTCTTTCATTTGAAGGAAATAATTTATAAGTATAGGAGGCTTCAATAATGAAAGTTTTATTCGTTTGTTCTGGAGGAATGTCCAGCGCAATTGTTGTAAACGCTTTAAAAAAAGAAGCGGAGAAAAAAGGTGTGAGCATGGAAGTGCATGCAATTGGAACGAATGAGGTAGAGGAAGAAGTAAAGAATGGTTGGGATGTTGTAATGGTTGCACCTCAAATAAGACACCGATTTGCCTCTGTAAAAAAATTTGCAGAAGAGGAATCCATTCCGTGCGGTATTATTCCACCGCAAGCATACACACCGCTTGGTGGACCGACTTTGTTGAAAACTGTAAATGAATTAATTAGTTAGGGGGAAGCGTTATGAATAAGTTTGTCACGTTTCTTGATAAAAACTTATCTGGACCGATGGCAAGGCTTTCTGAACAGAGGCATTTACAAGCAATCCGTGATGGAGTTATTTCGGCGTTACCATTTATTATCGTAGGGAGTTTCTTTTTAATAGTAGCATTTCCACCATTACCGAAAGATAGTTTCATATCAGTATGGGCATTGAAAAATCAAACAAGTATATTAATACCATATCGGTTAACGATGTTTATTATGTCTTTATATATAGCATTTGGAATAGGATATAATTTAGCAAAAAGTTATAAGCTAGATGCTTTATCAGGAGCACAGCTTGCGGTATGTTCACTGCTATTAACGTTAACCCCTGAATTAATTGATAAAAAAGGATTTATGCTTCCGATGACAAATCTCGGAGGTCATGGATTATTTGTGACGATGATTGTTTCTATTTTATCCGTAGAGATATTAAGGTTTTGTAAGACGAAAAATGTAATGATTAAAATGCCAGAACAAGTACCGCCATCTGTATCACGTTCATTTGAAGCACTTATACCTGCTGCATTCGTTATTATTACAATGAGTCTAGTAACTGTCGTTTTTAGCATTGATTTACACCACGTTGTTGATAAATTAGCAGCACCATTAGTAAAAGCTGGTGATAGTTACTTCGGTGTAATCATTCCAGTGTTTTTAATTACATTTTTTTGGTCATTCGGAATCCATGGTGTGTCGGTTGTTGGAACTGTTGCTCGGCCATTATGGGAAGTTTACTTAGGGAAAAATGGTGAAGCAGTTGCCAGTGGAGCAGATCAGTTGCCATTCATATCACCAGAGCCGTTATATCAATGGTTTATATGGATTGGCGGTTCTGGTGCGACGTTAGGGCTTGTATTAGCTATGATTGTATTTGGTCGATCAAAATATTCGAAAGCATTATCAAGAACTTGTATTGTTCCTGGTATTTTTAATATTAATGAACCTGTTATTTTCGGATTACCGATTGTACTAAATCCAATTTTAATTATCCCGTTTATCATTACACCACTCGTAACAGCAACTGTTGCATACTCAGCAACTGCGATGGGATTTGTAACGCCAACACATATTATGCCGCCGTGGACATTACCAGCTCCAATTGGCGCGTATTTAGCCACAGGTGGGGATTGGCGCGCAGTAGTATTAGTTTTTATAAATATAGCAATATCATTTCTTATTTACCTACCATTCTTTAAAATGTATGACAAAAATATGCTTGAAATTGAAAAGAATGGTGACGGGGAATCTGTTAGTCCTTAAACTTTATACGGTTATTTTGAGTGATAGACTTTTTGTCTATCACTTCTTTCGTATTAAACTGAGAGAAGGTGTAAAGGAATGAATATAAAATTTAGTTATAAAGGTGTATTTATATTATTGTTTGGAGTAATATGTGCAAATTTACTCTTAGTACCTGTATTAAGAATGCTAAATCTATCACAAATGCATAGTATATGGCTCGTTACAAGTATTGCGGCAAGTGTTTTGCTTACGATCGTTGTTTCTTTCATTGATGGCACCTTTGTATCGAAAGGCCAGTTGTTTATTAGATTTATATTGTTTTCTGTAGGTTGTACGTTGTTTACTTACATAATTGTTTTTTAGTGAATGGGGGGCATGCATAGTATGTATATTGCAGGGATAATGTCTGGTACATCGTTAGACGGAATAGATGTAGCGCTCGTTCATATTGAAGGAAACGGTGTAGATTCTAAAGTTGAACTCATTCATTTTATTACTGTTCCGTTTTGTAAGGATATAAAAAATGAGATACAGCAGGCTTTATCAAATGATACATCTAATGTTCAATTGATATGCAGTTTGAACTTTAAGCTTGGTTTATGTTTTGCTAATGCTGTAAAGGAAATTTGTAAAAAGGCTAATTGGTCATTGGAGCGATTAGATTTAATAGGTTCTCACGGACAAACGATTTATCATCAGCCCAAGCAAGAAGGCAATTTTATTTCTTCGACATTACAAATTGGAGAACCAGCAGTTATAGCATATGAAACGGAAACAACAGTAATCTCTAATTTTCGAACGATGGATATGGCAGCAGGAGGACAAGGCGCACCACTTGTACCATATTCAGAGATTATTTTATACCAGCATCGAACTAAAAATAGGATACTGCAAAATATTGGTGGGATTGGTAATGTTACAGTCATACCAAGTAAACGAAGTAATAAAAGTGTTATTGCTTTTGATACTGGTCCAGGAAATATGGTAATTGATGAATTGTGTCAAAGATTATTTCATTTACCATATGATCGAAAGGGTGAAATTGCAAAACAGGGGGTAGTTGTAGATGAAATATTAACATACTGTATGAACCATCCATTCTTAAAAATGAAACCACCAAAATCAACAGGTAGAGAACAATTTGGAAAAGAGTTTGTGAGTGAATTATTAAAGCGATTTGAAAAGTATAGTAAAGAAAGTATATTGACGACTGTCACGATGTTTACAGCAAGTTCAATTGTTCATCATTATAAGGAGTTTATTTTTCCATTGTATGAAATTGATGAGGTAGTTCTAGGTGGAGGCGGAAGCTATAATGACACACTTGTCGAAATGATACAGAATAAATTAAGAGAAGAAAGATGCAGAATATGTATTCAAGAAGATATTGGGTATTCTTCAGCGGCGAAAGAAGCAATCGCATTTGCAGTTTTAGCAAACGAAACGTACCATCGTAATCCGAGTAATGTGCCGAGTGCTACAGGTGCTAAGGAACCGGTTGTTTTAGGGAATATAACTTTCCATACGACTAGAAGATGAAAGTAGGGCAAGTAAATGAAGTATATGATTGGAGTAGATGGTGGGGGGACGAAGACAGAAGCAATTGCATTTGATCAAGACGGAAATGAGCTTGCGAGAGGTACGAGTGGATTTGGAAATATAGTAATAAATTATGAGAATGCACTCACACATATTATAGATGCGATTAATCAATGTTGGGAACGTTTAATAAATGAGCATTGCGTTTGTATTTGTTTAGGATTAGCAGGTATAAGTGGAGCAAATACAAATGAATTAACAATACGTCTAAAAAAGAAGTACGGAACACAAATTGAAGTTTTTAATGACGCAATGATTGCACATGCAGCTGCTTTAAAAGGGAAGGAAGGAATTTTAACAATTGGCGGTACAGGTGCGATTTGCCTAGGAAAGAAAGGGACAGTATACGAGTATAGCGGTGGATGGGGACATATTTTAGGGGATGAAGGAAGCGGATATTGGATTGCATTACAAGCTTTAAAGAAAATGGCATTACAATTCGATCAAGGAGTTAGCCTTTGTCCATTAAGCTTGAATATTCAAAGGCAGTTTCAACTTTTGACACCGTCTCATATAAAAAGCCTAGTATATACTTCTTCAAAAGATAAAGTTGCAGCAATCGCACCATTAGTTATTCAGGAAGCGAGAAATGGGAATGAGGGTGCACATGAAATTATGATGCAAGCTGGTAAGGAATTAGCGAGAATTACAGTAGATGTTTATAATAAGATGCAATGTAAGTTTTCAACTCCAATTGCAGTAAGTGGTAGCATATTACGTTTAGTTCCTGAAATATATGATGTATTTAAGAAGTGCTGTGAGGAAAGGATTGAAGAACTTACATTTGTATCACAATCAGAAATGGCAGTGAAAGGAACATATTATTTAATGAAGGATGTATATTTTAAAGTGTAAATAGATAAATGAGAATTTTTGTATGATTTGTAAAAATATGATGTTAAAATGTACAAAGGGATGTAGATTGAAAAATGTACAATATACGTAGTAATTGAATAGTGTATATGTATTCCCATGTAGAAAGTGAATGATTACATGATTAATAGTATGCAGTTTTTGTATTTGGTGGCTTCTTATTTATTTGGTAACATCTTGACCGCTTATATAGTAACAAAGTTGAGACATAACGTTGATATTAGGGATGAAGGAAGCGGAAATCCTGGCGCAAGAAATATGGGGCGTGTATATGGAAAATGGTATTTCGTCGCTACATTTTTAGGTGATGCGATTAAAGGTGCAATTGTAGTTTGTATAGCAAAATATCTTTTTGAAGATGCTACATTCGTAATGTTAACATTATTGACCGTTATTATTGGACATATTTACCCAATGTTGTTTAAAGGTAAGGGCGGAAAGGGAATTTCGACATTTATCGGAGGACTCATCGCATTTGATTATTTGATAGCGCTTACCCTCATAGGTATTTTTATTGTTTTTTATTTAATATTTAAAGGATTTACAAAGCCAGGGTTAATTACAATTGCTTGTTTACCAATTTGTATGGTTTTTTATTCTTACTCTATTGGTACGACTATATTAAGTGTACTTATTATTGTGCTTATTTTATATGTAAATCGAGAATAAAGTGAACCTTTTATCCCGCTATTTGCCGGGCAGTAAGACCCCCACCTCAAAATTCAGCGGAAGCAAAGAAGTTAGGTGGGGGGCGGGCTGCCCGTAAAAGCCCGATTGGTGAAGGCTAATAATCAGTGGAGGATGAACAAAACCCTCACTGATTAAAGTTTCACTTTATAAGTGGGGGTATCTCCACTTATAATTTTTATGAATTAAACAACGAGCAATAAGTAGAGAGAAAGGGGATAGGACATGGGGATAATTTATAAAATTGCTGATCAAGCTTGGGAATTTGAAAGTATACATAAATTGAACTATAAAACATTTGTAGAAGAAATTCCGCAACATGAAGAAACGGAGGAACGTTTTCGTATAGATCGATTTCATGAAGAAAATACATATTTAATTTGTTTAGACGGTGAGAAGTTAGTAGGTATGGTCGCGGTAAGAGGAAAACGCCCATTCTCATTACATAATAAAATCTCAAATTTAGATGTATATTTAAACAAACATGGTGAAAACGTATATGAAATTCGTTTGCTTTCAGTAGAACGTGAATATAGAAATGGTAGAGCGTTGTTAGGATTAATTCGCTTTTTACATCGTTATTTGCTTCTAAATGGATATGAATTGGCACTCATTTCAGCTACAACACGTGAGCTGCCTTTATATGAGCAAATGGGGTTCAAATCTTTCCATACGTTAGTTGGAACAGAAGAAGCAGCTTTTCAGCCAATGTATGTTACACCTGCTATGTTCGAAGAATCGAGTGTTGGAGGTATTATGACGAAAGAATTTACGTTTTTACCTGGTCCAGTAGACATGGAAGAGAATGTTCAAAAGGCGTTTTCTACTAAGCCTATTTCGCATCGTTCTAAGTCATTTCAAGTGACAATGGACAATGTAAAGAAACGATTACTTCAAATGACAAAAGCAAAACATGTACAAATTATGTTAGGAACAGGGACGTTAGCGAATGATGCGATTGCTTTACAGATACGTTCTTTAAAAGGTAAAGGGTTAGTTTTAGCGAATGGAGAGTTTGGTAATAGATTAATTGAGCAGGCAAAACGAGCACATTTAAATTTTGATACGTATAAAAAACAAATGGGAGAGCCGTTTAAACAAATCGAATTAGAAAAAATAATTGTAAGTGGAAATTATGAATGGCTTTGGTTTGTTCATCATGAAACATCAACTGGAATGTTAAATAATTTGGACGAGCTAAATGTTTTTTGTAAAAAATATCATATGAAACTATGTGTAGATTGTATTAGTTCAATTGGAGCAATACCGATAGATTTGAAGGATGTATATTTTGCAAGTGGCGTTAGCGGGAAAGCGATTAAATCATTTACAGGACTATCTTTCGTTTTTCATAATCACAATATAGAGAAAAACGAAGCAATACCTGCGTATATGGACATTGGTATGTATGAAATGAATGACAGTATTCCATATTCTCATTCATGGAATTTAATTTACGCACTGCAAGAAGCATTGAAGAAATTTGAGGATGAAACGGCGTTTGTAAAAATAAAAGAGACATATGCTTATATGGAAGAAGCTATTACTAATATGGGTTTAAAGCTTGTTTCACCTAAAGAGCACACCGCGCAAATTATACTCACCATTCAGTTAAATGAAGGGTATTCTTCTAAAGCAGTAGGCGATGCATTAGCATTGCAAGGATACATTGTTCATTATGAGTCATCTTATTTGCAAAAAAATAATTGGATCCAAATTGCATGTTTAAATCATTATAAAGAACGTGATAGGAAGAGGATGTTGAATTGTTTGCAGGTGTATGTTACAGAAAGTCCTTTTAGCGTAAATAATTATATATAAATTTTATAAAGTTATAATTTACACTTGCTAAGCGAATAGAAGTACATGTATTGACAACAGTCTAAAAGAGAGCGAAAGCCCTCTTTTAAACTTACTTAAATGGACTACTCACAGATTGGAATACCGAGAACTCTCAAAGCTAGTGCTACTTGAAGAGTAATTTCCAATCTAGCAATTTCGATGCCAGCAACTGTGAGTACTAAAAAAGGTTGGCCGTTTACGAACACAATACAACTTTCCATATATACGCCTCCTTTCTAGTAATCTACTACAGTATATGAATAAAACTATAATACGTTATAGTCAGATTCATGAATTTTATGAAAAATAATAGATTTAACCTATGTTCACGAAATAAATGGGCTCATAGTGTCAATCATATAATAAAAAGCATCTAAAATAAGATGCTTTTTATTATATGTACGTTTTCAGCGTGACAATAAAAAAAGCGAATCAATAATCAATAGAGAGGGAAAAATATTGATAAATATTTGTATGAGGTAAACTAAGAAGGTTTTAGAAAAACAAAAAGGAATTTTTATACTTGTAACATAAAAATTCTAGGGGGATGTTAATATGGAAAAAACTATGATGGTAGAAACAACAAACATGATGATGTCTATGGAAAAAATGATGTGTGAAATGAAGTGTATGAAAATGATGATGAATAACATGATGCAAATGGATGTAGAAATGGATAAGGCAATGATGGTAAAAATGAACGAATGTGATGAAATGATGAAGACAACTATGTCTATGATGAAAGCGATGAAAGAGAAATGTTGTTGAAGTAACAAAGTATAGCGTAAAATGATGCGGATTTTGCAAATTTGAATTAGAAAAGAGCCTGTATTAGTTGGTACACTAAAATAGGCTCTTTTTAAAGATTGTTCAAAAATAAATTGATTTGATAAAAAAAGAACTAAAGATTATTTTAGTTCTTTTTTCTGTTTTAACACTGTTCAAATCATTGGATTAAAAGCTATAGAAGATGGATAAGTAGTGAACAAAGACAAGTGAGAGCCTATCTTTCTTCGTTAAATGTGTGCTGAAGTAAACAAGGACTCCATTTTAATTTTACTCTTTTCACGAATTTTAGCGTCTGCATGCCTCATAACGTATTTATGCGCTACAGCAATTGCTAAAACATCATCTAATAAGCCAATACCGATAATAGCAGCTATATCTGGAATGAAATCGATTGTTAATACGTAATAGGATAAAGCAGCTAATATTATGAGTTTTGCTTTAGTAGGTAACGTTTTCTTTTTCATTGTGTAAAATAAAATAATACTTTCATATACGCTGGATTTTCCAAGGTTTGCGGAGCTTTTTTTGAATTTTTTCCAAAGCGTCTGTTTCTCCATATAAACACTCCTTTTACAAAAACATATATTTTTTAAAAGGATGGACAAAGAAGTGAGGGAATAATCCATTTTATTTTTGTTTCTTAATTTATAATTCCATAAGAATAGGAAATTACCTGTTCCAAATAATATAATGTTTATGATGCAACGACCTACAGTGTTTCATTACATAGTATGGATAATAAAATTTATGTAGTCAAAAATGGTGAGGTTGCTGATATTGTAAGAAAGGCTATTTTCCATGGGCATGGATTTGATCCGGTTCATTGTTTAGGAGAAGAGAACGGCAATACTTATAGGTTAGCTTTAGAATTGGGTGACATTATGTACTATAATCTCTATCACGGCTCATGAGGTGGAATATACGTTAGATGACATCGCTCAAATGAATATATCTAAATTAGCAATAAGATACCCAGACGGATTTAATCGAGAAGCTTGTCGGAAATCTGTTAATGGGAAGTGAGACCAAGTTTGAATTTTGTACAGAAACTAAAGAAGCCCATACTTCAATTCGTGATATGTATAGTAAAATGTATGTGGATGATGCAGTTATTATTAAACATTTAATAAACGGTATGGGGGAAGGGAAATGAAGATAATAGAATTACCAATTGAATTTGAATGTAACGGGCGAAAACAATGGATTTATCCGAGCTTAATTGTATTAAACAATGAATTAACTTTAGTAGATACAGGTTATAAAAATTTTTTACCTTTAATTGAAAATGAAATTTTAAAACATGGATATGAGATGAAAAACTTAAAAAATATAATTATTACTCATTATGATGATGATCATATAGGGTCTTTATACGATTTCAAAGTGAAATATCCTCAACTTCATGTTATTGCTAGTGAAATAGAATCCAACTACATTAATGGTGAAATAAAATCAGAGAGACTAGTTCAAGCTGAAGAAATGTTAGAACATATGCCAATTGAAGAGAAAGAATTTAGTGAATGGTTTATACAACAGTTAAAAAATATAAGACATATTTCCGTCGATGAAAAAGTATATGATGGTCAAATGATTTTGAATGATAAATGTCAAATAGTAGCGACGCCAGGACATACTTCGGGGCATATTTCATTATATTTTCCGGACTTAGACTGTGTAATTACAGGGGATGCGGCCGTTCAAGATAATAATGAATTAGTAATAGCTAATCCAAATTTTTGCTTAGATATAGAAAAAGCAGAAGAGTCATTAAAAAGGATTAAAAGCCTTAAAGCCGTAAAGTATTATTGCTATCATGGAGGAAAACTCATTATATAAAATATATAAAAAAACCGATCTTTCTTATATTGAAAAGATCGTTTTTTTAATTCATAGATTCCGCAATTCTTATTAAATCAGTAACATTGTATTTTCTTTTTATGTATAGTTTGTTACCAAGGGCGATTTTATATTGAAAACCGTCCTTCTGAAAGATAAGTTCGTATGCTAAATCAAAATGAGGATTATATACTGCCTTTATATTATGTTTTAAAATGTAAAATTTAGTGCCCTTATGTAAATATTGATCTAATTTATGTTGAACTGGTGAAACAGTGATTTTAAAAATCCCATTACTATCTTTATTGTAGTATCGTAGTTCTAAGTAATCGTTATAGATGTACCCTTGAAATTCATGAATTTCGAACGGGAATTTTGTAGGAGTAAGTATATGTTTCTTACACTTCATTTCATATTTTTTTACAATAGTAGCTTCTTTCATTAGAGGATTAGTTCCATCGTAAATTTGATTAATTTGAGATATTTTATTGTTTTTTGTTATTATTTCTAAAATGTAACCGATAGTAAATTCATCATCAGTGTCTTTGAAATAGGAAATAAGAATTGTAGTATCTTCTTTTGGAGATGGTATTATTTTAATTTCATGAATAGGTTTTTCCTTTTGGAATGTAGGTAGTTCAATCCCTTCTGTTACATATGACCGCATTAATTTTTTATCATTTTGGAGTAAAGCTTGTTTAAATTCACTTATCACATTTGTTTGAGATTTCGCCATAATAATTGAGGTCGATTGAAAATATAGTAAGAACAATATACAAAATATCTTTATGAATGTATTGGTCAATTTTATCACCTTGTACCTATGTTTCCTTAACATTGAAATATATATGTATAGGAGGGGAAAAGATGAGTTTATTGCTTGATGTAATAATGGCTATAATTACATTTTATCCTCGAAATGATATGAAATTAAAACATCACATTGCAAAGTTAAGTGAATTCGAGTGGTTTCGAAAGCTACACGAAGATACAAAGTATACAAGACTAATTTGGAGTAATAGAAAAATTAAAAAGTTCATTTTGTCTACTACTAACATGGAAGTATTAATAAATTCCGAGACAAAACAAAAAGAATTTGTCCACCTAGTACATGATGAATATAAAAAAAGAAGGTAAGAATTTTTTTATTTTTCATATTTGGCGAAACAAATGGTACAATGAAAGCTAATGTGAAAAATAAGGAAAAGAAGTGGTCTATTTGAAAAACTTTTTAGAATTAGGAATTAGTGAAACTTTTAATCATACATTACGTGAAAATGGAATTACGGAAGCAACACCAATTCAGGAAAAAGCAATTCCTGTTATTATGTCAGGAAAAGATATTATTGGGCAAGCGAAAACAGGAACGGGTAAAACATTAGCATTTGTTTTACCGATTTTAGAAAAAATCGATCCAGAGTCTAGTGATGTTCAGGCATTAATTGTTGCACCAACAAGGGAACTAGCATTGCAAATTACAACTGAAATTAAAAAAATGCTTGTTCAAAGAGAAGATATTAATGTACTAGCGATTTATGGCGGGCAAGATGTAGCACAACAATTGAGAAAGTTAAAAGGTAATACACATATTGTTGTAGCAACACCAGGACGATTATTAGATCATATACGACGTGAAACAATTGATCTAAGTAATCTTTCAACGATTGTACTAGATGAAGCGGATCAAATGCTTTATTTCGGTTTCTTATATGATATTGAAGATATTTTAGATGAGACACCTGGTAGCAAACAAACGATGTTATTCTCAGCAACGATGCCAAAAGATATTAAAAAATTGGCGAAACGTTATATGGATGAGCCGCAAATGATTCAAGTACAAAGTGAAGAAGTAACGGTAGATACAATTGAACAGCGTGTCATTGAGACGACAGATCGTGCAAAGCCAGATGCACTTCGTTTTGTTATGGATCGTGATCAGCCATTTTTAGCAGTTATTTTCTGTCGTACAAAGGTTAGAGCAAGTAAGCTTTATGATAATTTAAAAGGACTAGGTTATAATTGTGCTGAACTTCATGGTGATATACCTCAAGCGAAACGTGAAAGGGTTATGAAGAGTTTCCGCGAAGCTAAAATTCAGTACTTAATCGCAACGGATGTAGCAGCTCGTGGACTTGATGTAGATGGTGTAACGCACGTATTTAACTATGATATCCCTGAAGATGTAGAAAGTTATATTCACCGCATTGGCCGAACAGGACGTGCAGGTGGATCAGGTCTTGCAATTACGTTCGTTGCAGCGAAAGATGAAAAACATTTAGAAGAAATTGAAAAAATGCTTGGTGCACCAATACAAAGAGAAATAATCGAACAACCGAAGATAAAACGTGTAGATGAAAATGGAAAACCGGTACCAAAGCCGGCTCCAAAGAAATCAGGTCAAAATCGTCAAAGAGATAGCCGTGAAGGTTCCAGACGTGATTCGAGAAATGAAAATAATCGATCATTTAATAAGCCAAGCAATAAGAAAAGTAGTACAAATCAAGGTCAGAAAAGACGTGGGCGTTAAAATATGAAGTGGTAATTGGGATGAAGAGATATATTGTTTGTTAATAGAGAAATCGATATATAATAAAAAATCCTGATACAATTATGAATGCAGAAGGAGTCACAAATTTTTGTGGCTCTTTTTGTATTTTAAGATTAGGTTGGTATGCATTTGCTCAATGAGAGTAAAGTTGATAATTTCATTTACCGTATTTAAAGTGAATTGAAAAATAAAGAAAGAATAAAATGTGGAGTTTTATTTGTCTGAATGTTCAGGAGGTTATATAATAATTTTCTGACTATTAAAATATGGAGGAGTGCAAATGAAAAATGAAACGTTACACACACAAGAAGACATTTTAAAAATGCTTGATTCATTATTAAGACCTGCAGAACCATTTTGGAATGAATTTTATGCCAATAGAGAAAAGGATGTTCCGTTTTTTGAAAATAGTCCAGATGAGAATCTAGTTTCGTATATACAAAAAGAGAGAGTTTCAAAAGGGAAAGTATTAGAACTTGGATGTGGTCCAGGTAGAAATGCCATTTATTTAGCGAATGAAGGATTTGATGTTACAGCAGTGGATTTATCTGCAGAAGGCATTCAGTGGGCAAAAGAGAGGGCGTTGGCAAAAGGGGTACAAATTCACTTCATTTGTGATTCAATTTTCAATTTAGAGGTTCAAAATGAATTTGATTTTATATATGATTCTGGTTGCCTTCATCATATTCCACCACATAGAAGAATGAATTATATAGAGTTAATTGATAGATATTTAAAATCAGGTGGTTATTTCGGATTAACATGTTTTGCAGCAGGTGATTTGGATGAACGAAATGGATCAGAAATAACAGATTGGGACGTATATAGAGGATGGAGTCTACAAGGTGGTCTTGCATACTCGGAAGAAAAGTTAAGAGAGATATTTAAAGAATTTGAGGTAATTGAGATTAGAAGGATGAAACAAATGAAACAACCGAATGATATGTTTGGGGAATCATTTCTTTGGACAGCATTGTTTAAGAAGAAATGAAAATTAGATAATTGACAAATTCATCGTTTTTATAGACAATACATTTATAAGAATATACGTTCGGTTTCGTTGACCGATGTATGTTTTGCATAAATACATAACAAGGGGCTGTCTCTATATGAGTAACACAAATCAAAAAATTACTACATTTTTAATGTTTGAAGGAAAAGCTGAAGAAGCGATGAATTTTTACACATCCCTATTTGATCAATCAGAAATTGTAAGTATTTCTCGCTACGATGAAAATGGACCTGGTAAAGAGGGAACTGTAATTCATGCAACTTTTACGCTAAATGGCCAAGAGTTTATGTGTATTGATAGTTATGTAAATCATAATTTTACATTCACTCCAGCTATGTCTCTTTATGTAACTTGTGAGACAGAAGAAGAAATTGAAACGGTCTTTCATAAACTAGCGCAGGATGGAGCAATTCTTATGCCTTTAGGTGCCTATCCATTTAGTAAAAAGTTTGGTTGGTTAAATGATAAGTATGGTGTGTCTTGGCAGTTAACGCTTGCTGAATAAAAAAGAAGCATCGCTTATTTGTATAATGTGTTTAGTTAAGAGTTTGAAAAATTAAATAACTTTAAAAAGCGTTCCAACTGTCAACAGGTTTGGAACGCCTTTTTTGTTGGTATATCATTTTTGGGGAATTGTTAATTAATATCGTTTATTTTAAATGAATTGAATAGTTGTCTAATTTCATGTTTATTTAGAATTTTTTTATATTTACGGTCGATTATTTGTTAAGATAAATATATACAACTAAGTATTTACTATCTGGTAGGTTAATAAAAAAAGGAATGTATAAATAGTTAATAATCTTACAATTAAATTGCAACTAGGTAGTTAGGAGGAAAAATCGCAATGGATACTACACAACAAAACAGTAATGCATGGGATAAGAAGGTGGAAGAAGGTTCTAGATACACGCAGCCTGTAAGTAGCGAGGCTATTGAGAAAAGCAAATCAGGTGAATGGGAGATTACAGTCACTACGGAAAAATCAGTTCCTAGAGAGTGGTTTCCAAAGTCATTAGATGGATTAAAGATACTTTGCTTAGCATCAGGTGGCGGACAACAAGCACCAGTTCTAGCTGCTGCTGGAGCAGATGTAACAGTTACTGATATATCTAAGAAGCAATTGGAACAAGATGAAAAGGTAGCAAAACGGGATGGTTTGAATTTGAAAACAGTACAAGGAGATATGTCAGACCTTGGTGATTTTGAGGATGAATATTTTGATATTGTTATAAATCCTGTTTCTAATTTGTTTATAAAAAATGTTCATCTTGTATGGAATGAAGTTTCTAGGGTTTTAAAGAATAAAGGTATTCTTATTGCTGGATTTACAAATCCGTTACTATGGATTTTTGATGATAACCAAGAACAAAAAGGTATTCTTGATGTTAAACATTCAATTCCTTCATCAACATTGGATTATTTACCAGAGGATGAAGTTCAAGATTACATCGATTCAAATCAAACAATAGAATATGCGCATACTTTAGAAGACCAAATCCAAGGCCAAATTGAAGCTGGTTTTGTTATAACAGGTTTTTACGAGGATGGTTTTGGTGGAACAAGGATATTAGATAAGCATATTAAAACCTTTATTGCCACTAAAGCTATAAAGTTAAAGGTTGATTAAAAATTTTAGCTTGTTACACAGGGTGTTAGTCGAAGAAGGGGTTTATAAATAGTAAAAGTTCAATATATGTCAAAAAGGATGGCACTTACCATCCTTTTTGACATATATTTTGAGTGGCAAAACAAGTTTTACAACTTTTAGCTGAACCCGTTATGATTTATAGCGATGCTTTTTCTTTTTAAGAATTTTGGCTGCCGAATCTTTTTCCAAGTTTAGCTAATAATTCAGGCTGATCCCCTTGGCTCATTACAACTTCAATAAAGATAAGTCGATTCATATTAAAACTTATTTTATTTAAGACTTCTGCTAACTCTATTTCATCTTTTACTTTAAATGTGAGACTTTTTTCTTCTGATCCGAATACATTTGGCAGTTTATTATAATCCCACATTTGTATGTCATTATATGGTTGGTCTCGTCCATGAATCGCTCGTTCAACAGTATATCCGTTGTTATTAATTAAAAATATGATTGGTTTTAAATTATGACGTAACATAGTGGATAATTCTTGAACAGTTAACTGGAAAGAACCATCACCAATAATTAAAATGTTACGCCGTGTTACATTAGCGAGTTGTGTTCCTAATAGAGCGGGAAGTGTATATCCGATAGATCCCCATAACGGTTGTCCTACATATGCAGTGTTATTAGGTAGAGGGATAGCAGCACTACCAAAGAAAGGTGTTCCTTGCTCTACAATTAAGACGTCGTTTTCTTGTAAGAAATGGTACATTTGCTGCCAAAAACGTTTTTGTGTGACCATTTGTGCTTTTGGATTGAACTCTTCAGTAAAAGGTGATGATTCTAAAATAAATGGCTTAACGTCAAGAGTATCTTTATTACGATGCTCAATTGAATCACTTAAATGTTGTAAAACATCCTGCATTACAACTGGACCGTATTTTTTATCTATAATTTTCACAGTGTAGGGATGGATTTCTATAACTTGTTCTTTCGTAAAACCTTGTGTAAAGCCACCGGTAATAGTATCAGTTAATTTCACACCGATACTAATGATACAGTCAGATTCATCAACTCTTTTTCGCAAGTATGGAGGACTAACATCGCCAGTGTAAATTCCTATAAATTGAGGATGTTTTTCTCGGAATATGCCCTTTCCCATACTTAGTGATGCGATAGGGAAGCCAGTTTTTTCTACGAATTGATGTAAATCTTCTTCAGCATAAAAACGATTCACTTCAAAATCAGCTAATATAACCGGTTTTTTGGCGCTATTTATTTTTGAAATGGCATGTAGAAGCATTTTATCTAATGCGTCTTTATTACTTACTATGGGATGATTTAAGATTGGCTCCGTAGGTTTATTAATTGGTTTATTATATACATCGATCGGTAAATTAATATGAACTGGACGTTTTTCATTCCAATATGTACGTAATACACGATCAATTTCATCAGCGGCATGCTCAGGGGTTAAATTTGTTTGTGCTACCGTAATTTCTCGATACATATTGGAAAAGTGATCGAACTTTCCATCACCTAATGTATGATGAACGAGTTCTCCATTTTCCATTACAGTTGTTGTTGGTGTACCGGTGATTTTTATAACTGGTACGTTTTCGGCATATGAGCCGGCAATGCCGTTTATGGCGCTCAATTCCCCGACACCAAAAGTGGTAATAAGAGCAGCGACGCCTTTTATGCGAGCATATCCATCTGCTGCATATGACGCATTTAATTCATTACAGTTACCAATCCATTCTACATTTTCGTGTGCAATCACATCATCTAAAAAGGCAAGATTATAATCACCAGGAACACCAAATATATGCTCAATTCCTAATTCATGTAATCGATCTAATAAATATGTACTTACAGTGTATTGCGTTTTCAAGAGAATCATCTCCTAATTATTTTAGTTCGTGTAGTGAATGCTTCAATGGACTACAGAAGTTCAAGTGCGTTGATTAAAATATTCATTACTGGATTGTGGTATAATTTACATACAGGGGGAAAGTAGATGACACGACATAAAGAAGAACAGATGAATGAGGCATTGGCATTATTTTATTTTGCATATAAAACATTTACTGAAAAGCCAGATGAAATTATAAAAGAGTATGGTATACAACGAGTACATCACCGAATTTTATTTTTTGTCGCACGTTTTCCAGGGATAAGTGTAAATGAGTTACTATCGCTATTAGAAATAAGTAAACAAGCTCTTCACGGACCACTGCGTCAACTTGTTGAAAAAGGACTAATTGAAAGTAATGAAGCTACTCATGATCGTCGAGTAAAACAATTATCCTTAACAGAAGAAGGTACAGATTTAGAGAAAAAACTAAGTGATGTTCAAAGAAAGCAAATGGGTGCTATTTTTTCAAAATTTGGTGAATCATGTGAAGAGAATTGGCATCAAGTTATGAACGAAATGGCAAATAGCCGTTCAGGTCATGATGCATGGATATCGAAAAGAGAAATTCCAGTTGATCAAAAATAATGAGAAATAGGCCTTTCTTTATAGTTTGAAAAAGAAAGAATTTTATCCATGCATTTGGCAACTATGGGTAAATCATAGAGTGAATGGATAAAAAAATGCATTACTAGATACTTTATACGTGTACGCGATGGAACAATAAAATTCACATTTCCGAGAGGGGAATAATAATGATAAAACTTGTACTTATTCGTCACGGACAAAGTTTATGGAACCTTGAAAATCGCTTTACTGGATGGACGGATGTAGATCTATCAGAGAATGGATTAAGTGAAGCAAGAGAAGCAGGAGCAATATTAAAGGAAAACGGTTATACTTTCGATGTTGCTTACACATCGGTATTAAAACGAGCAATCCGGACTGTATGGATTGTTCTGCATGAAATGGATCTTACTTGGGTGCCTATACATAAATCATGGAAACTAAATGAAAGGCATTATGGAGCGCTACAAGGATTGAATAAAGAAGAAACTGCAAAAAAATACGGTGAAGAACAAGTTCATATTTGGAGAAGAAGTGTCAATGTAAGACCACCGGCTCTTACTGAAGAAGATCCTAGATATGAAGCGAACGATCCGAGATACAAAACGCTCAAAAAAGGTGAATTTCCATTGACGGAATGTTTAGAGGATACGGAGAAGAGAGTGCTGGAGTATTGGCATTCAGAAATTGCATCATCATTAAAAAGTGGTGAGAAAGTAATAATTTCATCACATGGTAATACAATTCGATCGCTAGTGAAATACTTAGACAACCTTTCAAATGATGGTGTGGTTTCATTAAATATTCCAACTAGCATTCCGCTCGTTTATGAATTAGACGAAAATTTACGTCCGATTCGCCATTATTACTTAAGTATGGATGGAGAAGTACCTGAAGGGGAAATTCCGAAACATATTTCTTTTTAACATGAAAATTTGAAATGCATGCTTGTCTGCATATACAATGTAGACTCATGATAAAAGACGTGGCCTCCTTCTAATGTATATGCGATGTAGCTAAATTTAGAAGCTTGTCCACGTCTTTTGTCATAAAGAGAACTACTTGCGCATGTAATGATATCGTGAGTAGTTTTTGAATGGAGGGTGATGTAATTGACGATCTCTAACATTCGAATTGGCTTATTTATTTTAGCAATCGTTTTTGTAGTTCTTGTTTTCTTTTATTGGAGAAATGAAGAGTTATATGAAGAGAAAAAGCAGCGAATTCGAAAAACTTGGTATGGATTATTCATAACATCAGTCACAGTTTATTTCATGATTAAAGGAATCGATTTAACCCTCTGGAAAAACTTATTAATGTTCACTGCGATGGTCATTTTTGTTGATATTTCATTTATTTTAACACCTAATATTTCCGAAATATGGGGAGCGAAATTTAGCGATATCGGTAAAACTGTTCAATCCATAAAGCGGTCATTAATCGCTTCAAAAGCAAGAGGAGAAATATATACGAACATTATCCAAAATATTAATCCAGCAGCATTTGGGACGATGGAATGGCATACGGAAGAGGAATATACAAAAAGCTTAAACGCATTTTTAGATTCATACGGGGAAAAAATTGGAGCGAAAATTGTTGTATTTGAAGCAGCGAATGAATTAAATACGGGCTTTCGTGGTATTCGTTCTCAATTTAGTATTACAATACCTATAGAGCATATAGAGCAATTGAATGAACAAAAAGCAGTGCAAGTAGAAAACGTGGGAATTATACCAGCAAAAATAATGAATGATGTTTTTATCGTGATTGATGGGAAGAAGAATAGCCTGCAGGATCGAGATTTTGAAAATGTATATAATTTAACAATACATCATAGTTATTTTAGTAAGTAGGACAGAATTGTTTTTCTGTCCTTTTCTTCTATACATAAATTCAAAACAAAATTCGACAAAGTTGAATAAAATGGGACAATCATTCCTACACTAGCACGTAGAGGTGATTGTAGTGATAAAAGATTATGACAATGATTTTTTCAAAGAAGAAAATGAAGATACAACAGATTTCTCTTTAATCAAAGGAGATACGTTGCAGCAAGTAGAAAAGTTAGAAGAAGAATTAAAAAGAAAATGATTCGTGTACACTCTGTCTTTATTTGCTATATAATATAAATAGAAGATTGTATCTTTTTGAAAAGGGGGAGAAGAGATGGCTGAAATAAATGTACAAAAGTATTCGTTTTTTAAAGAAAAAAAAGAAGAATCAAATACAGATTTCTCTCTTGTGAAAGGTGCATTAACGGAAAATATAAATCGGTT
Organism: Bacillus cereus group sp. N12; assembly: GCF_016483575.1. Lineage (NCBI taxonomy): Bacteria > Bacillati > Bacillota > Bacilli > Caryophanales > Bacillaceae > Bacillus > Bacillus cereus group sp. N12. The sequence goes on along the minus strand of NZ_JAEHBO010000048.1, from coordinate 13,168 downwards.
AGAAAAACTTATGAATAATAGCAGTTCAAAATATATACGAGTACAAAAAACAAAAGAAAATGCATAGAGCATTTTCTTTTGTTTTTTGTTCCGTTATTTACGGATTAGTTTCAAGTTAGTTAACATTTAATTTTTCTTTTACTTTTCCAGGTAAATCTACTTTTTCGATAGCGCCTTCACCTTTTATCTGTACGTAATATACACCCTTACCAATTCTATTTAGTGATGCTCTCTCACATCCAATAGTAATGCTTGAAAATAATAAACATAGTGTCATAACAGCAAAAAGCTTTTTCATATTATTTATCTCCTTCAATTTGTTTCTTTAAAAAGTATACAATTATTGTTAAATTAGAAAAATCGATATAGATTACAACATTCTAATAATGATGTAAGAGTATAAGGTATAGAGCGCAGAAGGATTAAATTGAACTGTTCATAATAAATTTTTAATATGTTTAAAGAAAGGTAAAATAATGAATCATGGTATAATGATAAAAGACTTACATACTATTTTTTCATTTTGAGAGGAGCTTGAAAAATGTATTCTACTTTAGAAAAATTAACAAAGCACCCTGTATTTTATCATTTTGCAGAAATTTCAAAGATTCCTAGAGGATCAGGTAATGAAAAGGAAATTAGTGATTATTTAGTGGGCTTTGCAAAAGAGCGTAACTTAGAAGTGATTCAAGATGAAGCATTAAATGTCATTATTAAAAAAGACGCAACTGCTGGCTATGAGAGTGTACCAGCTATTATCATTCAAGGTCACATGGATATGGTTTGTGAAAAAAATCAAGCAACAGTACATGATTTTGAAAAAGATCCAATTGAGTTACGAATTATTGGAGACATGCTATATGCGAATCAAACAACTTTAGGTGCTGATAACGGTATTGCTGTTGCATATGCATTAGCTTTATTAGATTCAAAAGATATTCCGCATCCAGCACTTGAAGTAGTAATCACTACTGAAGAAGAAACGACAATGGGCGGAGCTTTTGCTGTTGATGCAGACCACTTTGACGGAAAGATTTTTATAAATATTGATTCTGAAGAAGATCATAAATTACTTGTAAGTAGCGCAGGTGGTGCGAAAGCAGTTGAAACAATTCCAGTAATTTGGGATGAGGCACCAGTTGATATGGATACATACCGTCTATATGTTGGTGGACTTAAGGGCGGACATTCTGGTATGGAAATTGATAAACAACGTGGGAATGCGAACAAAGTACTAGGACGAGTTTTACGTGATTTATCAATAAATATTCAATTTGATATAAGTGAGGCTCATGGCGGATTAAAAACGAATGCAATTCCACGTGAAAGTATAGCTACAATTTTATTACGTCAAGAAGATGTAGAGAAAGTTGAAGAAAAGTTAAAATCATGGACACGAGTATTACAAGAAGAAATGCGTGCTGTTGATCCAGATGTTCATGTTACACTTACAAAATTAGATGAGAAAGTAGAAAAAGTATTTGCTAAAGAAACACAAAAACAGCTTATTTCATCATTATTCTTAATTCCAAATGGCATTCAAAGTATGAGCATGGATATTAAAGGACTTGTAGAAAGTTCAACAAATTTAGGAGTTATTGAAACGCTGCAAGATGAAATTAAATTGCGAAACGAAGTAAGAAGTTCTGTAAGTAGTTTAAAACGACATATTGCCGATGAAATTAAATATATTGCTGAATTAGTTGGAGCAACATTTGAATTAGAGTCAGAATATCCGGAGTGGCCATACAATCCAAACTCACAAATTCGTAATTTGTTTGAAAAAGTACATCAAGAAAAATACAATAAAAATGTTGAAATCTTTGCTGTACATGCAGGGATTGAATGCAGTGTATTCGTTCAAAAGATGCCTGAATTAGATGCAATTTCATTCGGGCCAGATATATTCAACGTTCACACTCCAGATGAGCATATTAGTATTTCTTCTGTTGTGAACAACTGGGGATTCTTCGTTGATGTAATGCAGGGAACGAAAGAATTAGCTAAGTAATAACGATAAAATGAAAAGTAGCCTATAAAAATTTATAGGCTACTTTTTTGTATTGGAATTTATCCCGATATTTGCCGGGCAGTAAGACCCCCACCTCAACATTCAGCGAGAGCAAAGAAGTTAGGTGGGGGTCGGGCTACCTGTAAAAGCCCGATTGGTTTAACTAATAATCAGTGGGGGATGAACAAAACCCCCACTGATTAAAGTTTCACTTTATGAGAAGTCTTTTTTCGTTAATATGTAATATTAAGCTTGAACAATTAATAAGGATGAATTGTTGATGTTTTTTAGTACTTATGAAGGGGTGAAGAAATGAAGGGAAGAAAGCAATGTATTGTTTGTATATTTTTATTGTTCTTCACAATTAGTTTCACTGGTGTTCACAAAGTAATAGCAGAAGAAGTTGAATTTTCAGGAACAACTGCTCCATTGAATGTAAATGTTAGAGAAGAAAAAAGTTTGAATGCAAATATTATAGATGTGATTCCCGGAAATACAAAAGTATCTTTTAGAGGATGGGAGTATGGTGAAGCGGTTAAAGATTATTGGACAGGAAATTTAGATAATCGTTGGTTTTATTATTTTAAAGATGGGAAAAAAGTATATGTAACGTCAGCTTATATTAATGGAAATCCTCCAAATACATCAACAGATCGTAAATTATCTGTTCCTAACATATTACAAGAAAGATCAAATTGGTGTTGGGCGGGCACTTCGGTTTCAGTTTTAAATTATTTTGGGAAAACTCCTTCACAAGACCAGTATGTTAGATATGTCAAAGGTGGATCATATAATAATCCTGCAACTTCACGTGAAATACAATATGGATTATCGGGATATGGTGTTAGCTCAGCTATAAGTTCTGGAGCAAAATCGTATGATTGGTTCAAAAATCAAATTAATAGTAATCAACCGATGATTGCACTTATTATGTGGCAAAATGGAGCTAACATCGGACACTTTCTAGTACTTGATGGATTCTATAAAGGTACAAATGGAACAGACTATATAACTTACATGGACCCTTGGTATGGTGATCATTATAATCATAATTTCAGTACGTTCCATAACAATAATAATTTTTGGTGGAATGAAACTGTTTATAATATCCGTGCAAACTAATAATATTAAAAGTGTGGGGGTTCATGAATGGGAAAACTACTTAAGCTTGTGATACCATGCATTTGTTTAATGACTGTTATTATTTTCGCTAGTAAAATTAGTTATGCATCAAAAAATAAAAGTGAACCAGTACAATCGATCGCATTAAAAGATTATCAATATAGTAAGAGTAGTTCTTCTGAAAATGTAAGTTTTGAAAAAATAACAACCTCTTCATTTTCGTTACCAATCTATGAAACAATTCCAGCACAGCAAATTTTAAATAGCTCTGAATTTAAGCATATACTATTACCAACAAATGAAAAGCTGTGGTTTATTATGAAGGGTGAGCAGCCAGAAGGACTAATAGTTGCGAATGATGCTGAACCGATTCGAATGGGTGGAGAAAATAGAAGTAAAGATTTATATGAGTTATATAAAGCAATAACAAATAATACAAATGAAACAAAAAATCTTAGTTATTTTGAATTTGAAGGGCAAGGAATATTGATAGTAAATCAAAATAATGACCAAGAAATATACCTTAGTAAGGGGGCTGCTGCTATATTAAAACTTCCCGCTGGTCAAAAAATAGTAAGCAGTGAAGTAATACAGAAAATGAAAGAGAGAATCGTAACTGCTTTTGAATAGTTAATTATAAACTGAATAAATAAATACGTATGTAATATAAAATTTCATGTACTGTATTAGTTTTAGAAATGAATACATTCATAAAAAATACAGTAGAAAGAATAGAAAAGATAATAAGTGAAAAAAGCGCGAGATGTTATAGGGGTCAATGGTGATTATAGTAGGAATTGTTGATTCTTATTTGTTATTTATATGAGGTTGAACATGGAACAGGCAAAAGGCAAAAGGATTGATGTTAGAGGTATAAACATAATAGTGCATATAAAAAGGTTAGAGAAGCTAATTCTCCAACCTTTTTATATGCATTCCAAAGTTTTTATAAATGGTGGAGTTACACATGCTCATCAAGTTAACATTTCATACCACCCCCGGAGTGGATGTTTTGCATTTTGTACAGAAAGATATTGTTCGATTTAAATCGTGCTTCATACGTAATAATTTAATTAAAAAAGCTTGACCTTAACACTATGTAAAGGTTTACAGTTGAACAGAAAAGGAGGTTAAGAAATGCAAAAAATAACGAAATTGTGTATGAGTGCTGTACTAACCACATCTATTATTAGTGGTTATGCTCAAATTAAGGGAATTGAGAAAGTCCAGGCGAAGGAAATTGAAAAACCGCAGAGAGAAGATAGGAAGAAAGTAGAGGCGCAAAAAATAGTAGGAAAGTATACAATGCCAGATGAAAAAAGCAAACATGAAGGAACATGGCTACAATGGCCTCATGAACTTACATACGGGTCAAAATATCAGCAAGAAGTAGAACCGATTTGGATTCAAATGACAGAATCTTTAAGCAAAGGCGAAAAAGTTCATATTGTTGCATATGATCAAGAAGAGAAAGAAAGAATTATTGAAGTTCTAACGGATCAAGGGGTAAATATGGAGAAAATTGATTTCTTTATCGCACCTACTGACGATGTATGGGCTAGAGATACTGGTCCAATTTTTGTTTACGATAATGACAAAAATGTAAAGATATTAGATCCAGGCTTTAACGGATGGGGAAAGAAAACGCCATATAAGAAAGATGCTCGTCTTCGTGAGAATCTTAGCAATCAGTTAGGCATTGAAAGAATAAATTGGAATAAATTTGTTCTTGAAGGTGGCGCATTTGAATTGGATGGTAATGGAACTGTTTTATTAACTAGAAGTGCTGTGACGAATAAAAATAGGAACGCTAAATTGTCAGAAAAGGATATTGAAAAATATTTTAGTGAACTTGGGGTAACAAATTTTATTTGGTTAGATGGAGCACCTAACTTAGATATTACTGATTTTCATATTGATGGATTTGCCAAATTCCACGATAAATCTACTATTATAACGTTAAAAGAAAAAGATTTGGCTGAATGGGGAGCGTCTGGCAAAGATATTAACAAGTTGCTGCAGGCAAAAGATGCTACAGGTAATAAGTACAAGTATGTATATCTACCGCTAAGTAAGAATAATGTTACATTAAAAAATGGGAAGAAGCTTGATTATAAAGGTTCCTATATTAATTATTATATAGCGAATGAAGTCATCTTAGTTCCAAACTATAATGATCCTAATGATAAAATAGCAAATGAGATGATTCAAAAACTTTATCCTGATCGTAAAGTGTTGGGGATAGATGTAAGAGAGCTGTATAAAAATGGTGGTATGATTCATTGTATTACTCAACAACAACCAATTAATTTAAAATAATATATTTATAATTCTTTGGGAAGTTGTCTATTTCTTATGAGAATCTGTTTATCCATAGGATAGGTAAAGACGCGATAGCATTTTTACCTATTTTATTGTATTTTTTTATGAGTTTAGTATAACTTTCCTATAAACTGAAGAAACCTACCCTTTTTGAAAAAATCTTAATCAAAATGGATAGGTTTTTTAAATGAAAAGCTATACTTGCTGTTGCGGAAGAAACATTGTTTAAAGGTATGTTTTCACCTTTTAAAAGTTTCTAGTAAAATCATTCTTACTAAAATATCTATAAGAATAAGATTTATATGTTTTTTTAACAATCCATACATGCCCATCAACTTCAGAATGCAGAATTACCATAAATAATAAAAGTTCAGCGGTTTTTCTGTTTATATTTGTAACTTAAACGAATTATACTTGGCCAATTATTGTGCAATCTTTTCAAATAAATGACTTTCTTTATTTGAAAATAAGGGTGCATCTATAAACCCAAAATGATAAACTAAAATACCTAATTCCACTCTAGAATGAATACGCCATTTTTCTTTAATATGATTAATTATCGTTGAAATTCTTCTAGGGCTAATATATATCTTTTTGGAAATTTCTGCATCTGTTAATCCTTTTGCTACATAAATAGCCACTTCTAACTCTCTTTCGGTTAACATTCTTTTCATAAAATAAGCTCCTTCGAAATTATTCATATAAAAATCAAAAGAAACTATTATTTGAAATAAAGCTGAAAAATCATATCCAATACTCTTTATTCCCTTTAATTGTAATAATTTCTCTCATTTTAATACAAGTTTGTAAAAGAAACTATAAATCAATATAATTAGTAATTGTAACTATATTAATTTTACATCACATTAAAAGTTGGAAAATATTCTTATACTCATAAATTGTTACATTTGAGGGGGAGAAATGGAATTCTATAATCTCGGTATTATTATTAAAGAACTTAGAAAGAAAAAAAATATATCACAATCTGAACTATGTCGGGGAATATGTTCACAAAGTCAGATTAGTAAGATAGAAAAAGGTATTATTTATCCATCTAGCATATTGTTGTATCAATTATCTGAAAGACTTGGTGTTGATCCGAATTATATATTTGCGCTAACTCAAAATAAAAAATTAAAATATGTAGAAAACGTAAAATATGTAATAAGAGATTGCATAAAACAAAAACAATATGAAGAACTTTATGAAATAGTGAAAAAAGAGAAAAACGAAAATAATTTCGAGTCAAAAGAAAATAAACAATTTCTACTATGGCATGAAGCAATTGCTATATTTATGGTGAACAAATCAACAAAAACTGCTTTAAATCTTTTAAATCATGCATTAAAACTAACTGTAACCAATGCTGATTTTTTATCAGAAAGAGAAATAGATATTATGCATACAATGGCAGTAATCTATGCGGAAAATGGAGAATATGAAAAAAGTATAGGCATATTAAAGAAATGTTTAAGTAATTTTAATAAGATAGAATTTCCTAGAAATAAAGAAATTAAATTAAGAATTATTTATAACTTAACAAAATGTTTACATCTTACATATGAACATGTAGAAGCAATAAAGTACAGTGATATAGGTATTAAATTAGCCATTAATATAAATAGTTTATACTTATTAGGGGAACTAAATTTCGAAAAAGGTTCAAATTTATTAGAACTTCAGCAATCTAGTGAAGATGGTTTTAACTATATTAATAAGGCATTATTTATTTTTGAACTAACAGAAAGAAAACAATATATAAAGATAATCAAGGATAAATATTTTAAAAACCAGAAATAAACAAGAGAAAGCTTTAATATGAGCTATTCCTTATTGGAATTTCCTGTTAAAATAAGTGCTGTAATACGAACTATTCCTTATTGCTGTTTATTGCTAAAATAAGTCCTGTAATAGTAGATAAAAATAAAGGGTGACATTTTATGAAATCAAGAGGGAGTACTCGTAAAGCAGATAGTATGGGGCGTATTGTTATTCCAATGGAAATAAGACGGAGTTTAGGAATTGTAGAAAAAGATGCGCTAGAAATGTTTGTGGAAGATGATCAGATTATTTTGCGGAAATATCAATCTTCACAAGCTTGTGCAATTACAGGTGATATTTCAGATAAGAATATTTCGTTAGCGAATGGGAAGATTATTATAAGTCCAGAGGGAACAGAACTGTTAATAAAGAAGTTACAGCAATATCTTTTAAAATAAAAGATAAGTAAGAACTTTAAAATAAAATATACTTGTAAAGAAGGTCCTCTATCATTCAGGGGACTTTTTTTATTGCAAAGACAGGCTGTTTAATTGTTATAAATAAAATAGAGGGGAATAGCTGGTCCAATGAAATGCGAATTATCCTAAAAGTAGTCTGACTATTTTTTATAAAAAATCCTAACTATTTATATTTTTTGGTTTCGTGTTATATTTTTACTGTTAGTATGAAGAAAATTCTGATTTCGATTTTCGGAAAGTTTTAGAAAATGAATTAGATTTTTAAATTAAATATGCTAATTCAAGGGGAATTCGTTGGAGAAATGTAACTAAGAGGAAATCTCGTATCATTCACGTTTAGTATCTGTAAATTGGTGGTTCTAATAGTTCTGACGAAAAGCAAAGGAGCAAAAAAGAAGTGGGTAGTTCATTTAACAGGAGATATGGTGTAGAAAAATAAAATAACGGAGGTTTTATAATGAATAAAGGAATACTGCAGATTACGGAAATTGAAGAAATTACTATTCCTAATGTATTAAAGGATAAAATCAAGAATCTGATAGACAATGAATTAAAAACTCATAATCCTTATACTTGTGATCAAGAAATAGCTGCAAGCTTTTCAAAAGAGTGGCTCATTTGTTTGATTGACTATTCAAAGAAAACTCCGAATTCAGATGTAAAAAAACTACTTCATATGATAAAAGAAGCGAATTGTGGTGGAAACGTACCGCCTATCCTTATTAAAAATATTCCGTGTGATCCTATGGAAACCCTATTACCTGGAGAAAATCGCAAAGGCTTTAATTATGGTGAAAACGAACACGATAGAATGAAAAAATATTTTTATGCTGAATGGGTCACATGGCTTTTTGCCACACTTTTTAATTATGATGCTTTGATTCATCCGTCCGAACATGCAGGGGAAAATAGATTTCATCTCATTTCCCCTTTAAACAATGATGAAGTTTTGCGAAATGTCGGTGCAAGCACTGGTGGCGGAAACTTTTATCAACATAACGATGCGACAGTGTATACAGATATGAAAGATCAATTACATATTGAAGAAAGATTGAAATCGTTCAATACGAATTTAGACATTGTATCGAATAGACTTAATAAATCCGTCGAACTAATAGTTTCGGAAATTACTTGCGGCAAATTTACGAGGGTTGATGCTCTTTTATTAAAAGGAGTGTTAAATTTAAAAACCAATACTCATATTGGAACACCAAAATTACTTCAAAAGCATCTTGAAGAAAATCACTTCAGTAAAGATGATATATTGGCGATAAGTAAAATGCCTATTGCTCATATCGCAGGAATGGCGGATGGTGAAATATCGGGATTCGTAGGGGAAATAAACCAAATTATATTTTTGGATGATAATGGTGATATTATTGCAACTTGTTTGAATGGAGCAGAAAATAGATTGATTTATGTGGGAGGAAGTGAAGAAGAAAAGTTAAAATTCGACATGTTTTTGGAACTGTTACGGACAATGCCTACTTATAAAGTCCCGCTTACATCTGAAGATTTATTGATTATGCCAAATTCATACTATGGTAAGCAAACAAATGTAACCCATGGTAGAGAAAGGTTATCGGAGGAAGAATATAAAATTCCGATTGGTGATAATAAGTATGGACGTAGAATTGTTTGCAGGCAATACGTTTCCAGCCGATTACGCGACCAGAAAGAGAGTTACTTTACAGATATCATAAACTAGTTTAAAGAGAGGAGGGAGAATGGGAAGGTTTGGGCTGTAATAGCTCAAACCTTCCCATTTCCTTTATATGGATTTTACTATTGAATTACTCATATTACTATTTTTAGTAGCTATTTTAGCAGGATGGATAGATACAATTGCTGGGGGCGGTGGTATGATAACTATCCCAGTAATGTTATTAGTAGGTATGTCTCCTTCTGTAGCGATAGCAACTAATAAACTACAAGGGAGTAGCGGAACCCTCATGGCAACTGTGATTTTTATTAAGAAGAAAGAAATTAATCTCAAAGAAATGCGTTTGTCCATCTTAATGACCTTTTTTGGATCTATTTTGGGTGGATGGCTTATTTTACAGATACGAGCAGAATATTTAATCATGATATTACCTTTCTTACTTATTATTATTGGTCTTTATTTTCTATTATCTCCAAATATAGCAAACGAAGATCGACCGAGAAAAATAAGTATGTTGTTATTTGCGTTAACAGTGGCTCCATTCCTTGGATTTTATGATGGTTTCTTCGGCCCAGGAACAGGTAGCTTAATTGCTTTAGCTTTCATTCTTTTATGTGGATATAGTGCTACAAGAGCAACTGCAAATGCTAAGATTTTGAATTTTACTAGTAATTTCGCTGCTTTGTTATATTTTATTATTTTTGGCCAAATTGATTGGACAATTGGGCTGATTATGATGCTTGGTCAAATTATAGGGTCATATATTGGGGCAAAGATGGTGCTTACAAAAGGGACGTCATTAATACGACCAATAGTGGTTATTGTTTGCTTTGTCATGGCAATTAAAATTTTTTTACAAAATATGAACTAAATGTAATCAATATATTATTTGTATCAAAGTCAGAGTGTTTTAATGTTCTTCTTGCAGTATTACGCTGTTTAAGATGTGTTCAAAATTAAACAATTTGACTAGTGTAATTTATTGCGTTATGCTTTTTTTAGTATAAAAGAAAGGCTTGAAGATAATGATTCGTCGTTTGAAAAAGTTTAAAAATGTAGCTGTCGTATTAAGCTTCTAAGTAAATTATTAAATCTACCATACTTAGAAGCGAGGAATGTAATTATGAAGCATCCATTATATAATCATTGGTCTGAAACGAAGTATTTAAAAGATATAGTAACAAATCCACTTATTGAAGTAGGAGAGTACTCCTATTATTCAGGATATTATGGCGATCAAAATTTTGAAGATGGTTGCGTTAGATATTTATGGGGCGATGCTAAGTCTCGAGTACTTTTCAATCCAATTGAACAGATGGGTTGGCAACTTGATAAACTCATTATTGGAAATTATGTTTGTATTGCAAGTGGAGTTGTCATTTTAATGGGTGGGAATCATAATCATCACCCTGAATGGATTACAGTTTATCCATTCATTGAGCAAATAGAACAATCATATGAACCGAAGGGTGATACAGTCATTAAAAGCGATGCCTGGATTGGTATGAATGCTATTATAATGCCTGGCGTTACTATTGGTGAAGGTGCAATTATTGCAGTTGGATCTGTCGTATGTAAAGATGTTCCACCTTATACAATAGTAGGTGGAAATCCTGCTAAGGAAATAAAGAAACGGTTCACTGATACAGAAATTAATATGCTAATGGAAATGCGTTGGTTTGATTGGGATAGAGAATTGATTGAGAAGGCAATTCCTCTTTTATCTAGTCCAGCCATTGAACCATTGTTTGCTTTTTATAAAAATGAAGTGAAAAATAAATAAATCAGCTAGAAAAACTACATTCAATATAGGATGTAGTTTTTTTCTTATTTAGTATGAGTCTAGCAAATAGCTGCATTGAATAAGTAAAAACCTTGACAGCTAATAAACGAATGCTAAGCTACCAGTGTGTCTCGATATTTAATCGGAACACACTGTTTTTTTGTAAACATGGAACAAATGTATTACTTACACTGTCTATTAAGTGTAATCCTAAAAAATATGAAAGTACGGATCATTTTGAAAAATACGAAGGTATTAAAAAGAGGGATGTGTGTGGGAATACGAAGTGTCATTGTCCTAAAAGGGTTTGATGAGATGGTCTATATGAAAGTTATCCTAACGTCTTATATGTATATAGAATTTGATAACACTGTCTATTTTTTGAGGATTATGTTAGAAGAACGTTTTTTGAGTACAAAGATATTGGAGGTAACAGAAGTGAAAGGTATGTTTTGCAAGAGATTTATTGCAATAGTAACAGTGATTACACTATTTTGTAGCATTGTTGTTACATTTGGAAGAGCAGCAGCGGAAACAGTTTCTGCTATAGACGTTGAAGCGGGATCAGCAATTTTAATAGAAGAAAATTCCGGGAAAATTTTATATGAAAAAAATGCAGATGAATCATTGGCAATTGCTAGTATGACAAAAATGATGAGTGAATACTTAGTTCATGAAGCGATGGATAAAGGAAAACTTAAATGGGATCAAAAAGTTAAAATCTCTGAATATGCACATAAGATTTCGCAAGATCGCTCATTATCAAACGTTCCATTAGAAAATGGTGGCTCTTATACGGTTAAAGAGTTATATGAGGCAATGGCAATTTACTCTGCAAACGGTGCAACAATTGCTTTAGTTGAAGAGATTGCTGGTAAAGAAGTCAATTTTGTAAAAATGATGAACGATAAGTCGAAAGAGTTTGGAATGAAACATTATAAATTTGTAAACGCTACAGGCTTAACAAACCAAGATTTAAAAGGATATCACCCAGAAGGGACAACTCTAGACGAGAAAAATAAAATGTCTGCAAGGGATTGTGCAATCTTAGCGCAACGTCTTATTCAAGATTTTCCTAAAATATTAGATACTGCAAAAATTCCTAAAAAAACATTCCAAGAGGGTGGTAAATATCCAATTGATATGGCGAATTTTAACTGGATGTTAAAAGGCTTAATTAAGCAATACGAAGGTGTAGATGGTTTGAAAACGGGAACTACTCCAGAAGCGGGAGATTGTTTCACTGGTACAGTAGAAAGAAACGGTATGCGCCTAATCTCTGTAGTGATAAAAGCAAACTCTCATACGGCACGTTTTGATGAAACAAAGAAATTATACGATTATGGATTTGCGAATTTTGAAGTGAAGAAAGTCTATGGGAAAGATGCAGTAGTAAAAGGGCATGAAACAGTGCGAGTAGCAAATGCAAAAGACAAAGATGTAGTTGTTCAAACGAAGCAAGCTGTTTCACTTCCAATGCCAAAAGGCAACAAAGACATTTATAAAAAAGAATTTAAAGTACCGAATACGGAACAAGAAGCGCCTATTAAAAAAGGTGTAACAATTAGTAAAATGATTATCTCGCCTAAAGATAATACAGATCCTGGGTTCTTATCAGGTAATTCATTACAAATAGACCTTGTAACAAAATCTGATGTTGAACAAGCAAATTGGTTTACACGTTTTATGCGCCAAATCGGATCTTTCTTTAGCGGTATGTGGGATAGTGTGGTTGGTATAGTAAAAAGCTAACTTTATAGGATAAAACTACATATTAATCTGAAACAAAAAGTTTCAAAGTATTATAGATTTTTATGTGGATAGCTTGGAATGGAAGATTGCATTAATTCTCAAATTGGGTTCTTCGAAACTTTTCGTATTGCTACCAAGGTAAATTAAATTTGTATCTATATAACCAAAAAACGCTATTCTTTTTGTAGAAAAATACAGTGGTCTGGCCCCATTTGGTGAGACAAAGAAAAAACACCTAGATAACATGTTTCCTATAAGCTATAGGTGACATATTA